>JAYRLF010000170.1:0-8352 GCA_041905385.1 Allosphingosinicella sp. | reverse complement strand
CGAGGGCGGCGCTGTCGTCGCCGCCCTGCTGCAGGAAGACCTGGTCGTTGCCGGCCAGCGCCTGGACGACGTCATTGCCTGACGTCCCGTTCAGCACGTCCTCCTGCGGCGTGCCGACGATCGGGCCGGGCGGCGGTGGTGGCGGCGGCGGCGGCGGCGGCGGCGGCGGCGGCGGAGGCGGCGGCGGCGGCGGCGGAGGAGGAGGAGGAGGAGGAGGAGGAGGAGGAGGAGGAGGAGGAGGCGGCGGCGGCGGCGGCGGCGGTGCGCCGTTGGAACGGCCGAAGATCACATAGGCCTGCCCGGAATCGGCGCCGCCGTCATTGCCGACCGACACGCCCAGGACGATGTCGTCGAACCCGTCATTGTTGAGGTCGCCGGCGAACGAGACCGCGCTTCCAAGCCGATCCAGCGCGACGTCGCCCTGGATGACGAGACCGTCATTGGGCCGCGAGTCCAGGCCGGTCAGGTCGACGATGCCGAACCCGCCGGCCTTGCCGAAGATGACATAGGCCTCGCCCGCGGCATTGCCGCCATTGTCGCCGAACGGCGAGCCGATCAGCAGGTCGGCGATGCCGTCGCCATTGAAGTCCCCGCCGCCCGAAACGCTCGTGCCGGCCCCGTCGCCGACATCGTCGCCGCGGATCACGAAGCCTTCAGCGGGGCGGGTCTCGATTCCGGTCAGGTCAATCGTCGCGAAGCCTGACGCCTTGCCGAATATGACGAAGGCGTCGCCGGTATCGCCGGAGAAATTGGCGCCGTTGTCGCTTTCCGGAGCACCGATCAAAATGTCGTCGAAGCCGTCATTGTTGACGTCGCCGGCGATCGACACGCTCCGGCCGGCCTGGTCGAGGTCGCCCGCGCCCCAGATCAGCCATCCATCCTGCGGCCGCGAGCCGATTCCGGTAAGGTCGACGGTGCCAAACCCCGATGCTTTGCCGAACACGACATAAACGGCGCCAGGCTCGATATTGCCGTCATAGGCATTGGGCGCGCCGACCAGGACGTCGTCGAAGCCGTCGCCATTAACGTCGCCGCCACCGCCGACGCTGGTGCCGGTGCGGAAATCGCCCGCATCTCCTTGGATCAAGAACCCGGTCGTTGGGCTGGATCCGCTGCGGATCGTGGCGAGATCGATTGTGCCGATCCCGGTCGACTTGCCGAACACCACATAGGCTTCACCGGCTGCATAGCCGCCGGCATTGCCCTTCGCCGCGCCGATGATGATATCCTCGAACCCGTCGCCATTGACGTCGCCTGCCGACGACACGCTGTTGCCGGTCAGGTCGTCGACGGTGGCGCCGAGGATTCGGAATCCGTCTTGGGGCCGTGCATCGATGCCGGCGAGGTCGACGGTCGCGAAGCCCGACGCCTTACCGAAGACGACGAACGCCCCGCCTGCATCGGAACGGCCGGCGACGTCCAAGTCGGGCGCGCCGATGATCAGATCGTCGAAGCCGTCATTGTTGAAGTCGGCCGACGCGACGCTGGCGCCGACGTCGAAATCCTCGTCGCCCATGATCATGAACCCGTCGCCTGCGGCAAGCGGGTTGGTCAGGTCGATCGTGCCGAAACCCGACGCCTTGCCGAAGATGATATAGGCGCCGCCGGCACCGACGCCGCCGGCCTCACTGCCGCGCGCGCTCAGGATGATGTCGTCGAAGCCGTCGCCGTTGACGTCGCCCGCGCTCGATACGCTGGCGCCGAGGAGGTCGCCATAATTGTAGAAGCCCGAGGGATTGTCGTCGCCGATGATCTCGAAGCCGTCGCCGGACGCGAGCCCGGTCGTATCGATCGTCAGGAATTGCGGGCCCGGCGGGGCGGGGACCGCTGCCGCGGCTTGCACCGCCGCCGGCGTAAGGCCCGCGACATGCCACTGCTCGGCCAGGCCGGGCATCGCCGACTCCTGCTCGTGCCAGCGGCGCAGTGCGCTCGAATGAAAGAAGCCGTTCCCCGCCATGGCTGATCCCCTTCCACGCTTCGACCTTCACAAGGACAGGCGGGAAAATCGCGGGAATCGGATCAACCAATTGCTGGCGAGCCGAAATCGGCGCGCGTGACGCTAAACCGATTGAGGACAAGACAGGAGCGGAGACGGGACCATGGCAGATGGCAATCGGCGCGATGAGAAATTCGCCCTCAGCTCTTCCCGCAGATTTCCTGATTGGCTCGCCGCGACCGGCGGCAGCCTCGCCTTCACCACCTACCAGGCCGGCAAATTGTTCCTGATCGGCCTGTGCGACGACGGCCGCCTGTCGGTGTTCGAGCGTACCTTTCCGCGCTCGATGGGCCTCGCGGTCAGCCGGGACGGCCGCAGCATTGCGCTCGCCACCGAATTTCAGATCCACCGCTTCGACAATGTCGTGCCGTCCGGAGAGACCGACGCCAACGGCTTCGACGCGGTCTACGCGCCGCACGCCGCCTGGGTGACCGGCGATCTCGACGCGCACGATGTCGGCTTCGGCGCCGACGGCCGACCGGTCTTCGTCAACACCCTGTTCGGTTGCATCGCCACGGTCAGCGACGGCCACAGCTTCCGGCCGTTGTGGAAGCCGCCCTTCCTGTCGCGGCTCGCGGCGGAGGATCGCTGCCACCTCAACGGCATGGCGATGGAGGAGGGGAAGCCCCGCTTTGTAACCGCCGTCTCGCGCTCAGACGTCGCTGACGGCTGGCGCGACCGACGCGCCGACGGCGGCGTCGTGATCGACGTCGCCAGCGGCGAGATCGTCGCCGAGGGCCTGTCGATGCCGCATTCGCCGCGGCTGCACGACGGCCGGTTGTGGCTGCTCAATTCCGGCGCCGGCACGTTCGGCTATGTCGACCTCGCCAGCGGCCGGTTCGAGCCGGTCGCCTTCTGCCCGGGCTATGCGCGCGGCCTCGCCTTTGCCGGCGGCCATGCCGTGATCGGCCTCTCCCTGGCGCGCGAGAACCGGACTTTTTCGGGCCTGTCGCTCGACCGGGCGCTCGCCGACCGCGACGTCGATCCGCGCTGCGGCCTCGCCATCGTCGACTTGAGGAGTGGCGACATGACCGGCTGGGTCCGGCTCGAGGGCGTGGTGCGCGAGCTCTACGACGTCGCCGTCCTGCCCGGTCTGCGCCGGCCGTCGGCGATCGGGTTCAAGACCGACGAGGTCAAGCGCGTGATCTCGATCGACGCCGGCTGAGGCCAGAACGCTTTTTCGGAAGACCCGCACGTGAATGGTGTACGGCGCTGACCCCTTTTTCGACGATTTGCCGCTTGAGTGGTCGGAGGGGGAATGACTCAGGCCAAAGTAGATCGATCGTGGGCGGCCGCATCAACCCGCTGGCGGATCGGCGGCGCGTCCGTCCGCGGCGCGGCTCATGCCCAGTATGGATTGCCCAATCAGGACGCCGTCCGATGGGCGCCGGATGACGGCGCCGGCCGCAGCGTGATCGGCGCGGTCGCCGACGGCCACGGCTCGGCCGCCCATAGCCGCTCCGAGATCGGCGCCCGGGTCGCGGTCGACAGCGCCGCGGAGCTGATCGCCCGCCATCTCCACCAGGGCGCGGCCGAAGCGGGGCAGGAGGCGCTGGCGCGCGAGATCCTGCAGCTTTGGCGCAGCCGGGTCGAACGCCACCTGATCGCCCACCCGCTCGACACGCTCGACGTGCTGCTGCTGAACGGCTCGGCTTACACGCCCTACGGCGCCACGCTGATCGCGGTCGGCGCCGACGAGGAGCGGATCGTCATGATCCAGATCGGCGACGGCGACCTCATCCTCGGCTTCGAGGACGGCCGGATCGAGCGGCCGCTGCCCCCCGACGAGGGCCTGACCGGCGAGCAGACCTATTCCCTGTGCCTCGACGGCGCCGAGCGGCATTTTCGCTGGTCGGTGATCGCGCGGGAGGAGGGGAGGGCACCGCCCGATTTCCTGCTGCTGGTCTCGGACGGCGTCTCGAAGAGCTTCCGCGACCAGCCGGCGCTCGAAACGGCGATCCGGGAGCTGCGCCGGCGCGCGCATCACGATTGGGAGGGGGCGCTCGCCGCCCTCTCGCCCTGGCTCAAGCTGCTGTCCGAGCTCGGCAGCGGCGACGATTCCACCGCCTGCCTGGCGATCAGGACGGCCGGCGGCGCCACCAACGACAAGGAGACGGATCATGACTGATTTGCGGAAGCTGCGTCGTTCCGCGCTGCTGCTCAGCGCCGCGTCGCTGAGCCTCGGCGCTTGTTCCCATGCCGGCAGCATCAGCGTGCTCGCCACCGACTATAATGGCGCGATCGCCCGCGCCCGCAGCGAGCAGGTGCTGCTCAACGTCGTCCGCGCGAGCGCGCGTGAGCCGCTTCAGTTCACCGCGGTCGGCGAGATCACCGCCACCATCAACCGCGGCATTGGCATCGACACGGTCGCCGCCAATCTGATCGCCGGCGGCGCCGATGCGATCGAGCAGACCTTGAGCCTCAGCGCTTCGACGACGCCGGTGGTCCGGATCTCGCCGCTGTCGAGCCGCGAGTTCACCGACGGCTTCCTGCGGCCGATCTCGCCGGACGTGCTCAACCTGTTCATCAGCCAGGGCTGGGACGCCGAGTTCCTGCTGCCGCTGGTCGTCGGCAGCGTCACCTGCAATGGCCGGCGCACGATCAACACCGGCGATACCGAGGAAGGCCGGCGGCTGATGGAGCGGCTCGCCGCGGCCGGCGACCGGTTCGAGCTGCGCCAGGAGCGGGCCGAGGGCGCGGCGATCACCATGACCGTGTCGAGCGACCGGGCGATGGAGATGCTGAGCCAGGGCGCCGCGCCGGGCCACCAGGTGCTCGACGTCACGCCCGGCGCGCAGGCCGGCACTTCGGTGGTTCGCGTCCGCCAGCCCGACGGCCTGCGCTGGGTGGCGACCCCGACCGGCCTTTGCGACAGCGTCCGCGGGGTCGAGGCGAGCTTCGAGGGCCGCGGCGAGGTCTCGATCCAGCTGCGCTCGCCGCACGGCGTCATCTATTATCTCGGGGAAGCGTTCAGGCCCTGCTATCTCGGCCGGTCCGACGCCTGCGACATCACCTACCACAAGGACGGCGCGCTGCGGTACCTGTTCCGGGTGCGCAGCTCGGCGCCCCCGGCCGGCATCGCGGCGGTGTCGGTCGAAATGTACGGGCGGCGCTACTGGATCCCGCGGCTGGACAGTGAGGATACGGACCGGTCGCTGAAGGCGGTGGCGTTCCTCGACCAGCTGATCGCGCTGCAGACCAGCCCGGTGAATGTGAGTCCGACGCTGATCTCGGTGCCGGCGGGTTAGGTTGGGGATTGGGGGTTAGGGATTGGGGATTGGCCTTTAGCCTTTAGTAAGCCCCTCCCCTTCAGGGGAGGGGTTGGGGTGGGGTCCGGCGTTCGAGCCAGATCGACATTTCGGTGAGCCGACTGCGCCTTCGGGGGCATAGAGCCCCCTCAGTCGCCACCCACCCCCAAGCCCCTCCCTTGAAAGGGAGGGCTTGTTTGGTTTGTTTTCAACTCAAGCTTGCTCCCGCTGACGCATCGCCGCTTCCCCCGCATCCGACACCTCGACCCACTTCTTGTCGGGCTGGGCGCCCTCGACATAGCAATCGTGCCAGTTCCACCATTTGTAGGGCGGCGTCTGGGGATAGCCTTCGGGCGAGTCCTCCCATTGCTCCTGGCGGCCGAGGGCGGTGATATCGAGATAGTTCCAGGTGCCGCCCATCTGCTCGTCGCCGCGATTGTTGATGAAATAGGTGCGGTAGATCCGGCCGCCGTCGCGGATGAAGGCGTTGGTGCCGTGCCATTCGTCGACCCCGAAATCCTTATCGAACTCGTCGGTCAGGCTGTACCAGGGCATGTGCCAGCCCATCTTCGCCTTCAGCCGCTCGATGTCCGCAAAGGGCGCGCGTGAGACGAAGGCGAGCGTGGTGTCGCGGGCGTTGAGATGGGCGACATGGGCGACCTGGTCGGCGACCATCGAGCAGCCGCGGCAGCCATGGTCGGGCCAGCCATGGACGCCGGGCTCGAAGAAGGCACGGTAGACGATCAGCTGGCGGCGCCCCTCGAACAGGTCGTCCAGGCTGACCCGGCCATTCGGGCCTTCGAAGGCATAATCCTTCTCGACCGCGAGCCACGGCATCCGCCGCCGCTCCGCGGCGAGCGCGTCGCGGGCGCGGGTGTGGGCTTTCTCCTTGACGAGCAGGCGCTGGCGCGCCTCCTCCCACTGCTCGGCCGATACGACCGGCGGGTGATTTTTCAGCCCTTCTCCGGCGCGCTCAATTTGCTGGGTGGTCATCGTCTTCTCCTCTGAATCGGTCCGCCTGAGCGGATCCCTGCGGGTTGCATCGGACTCAATATTGGTCGTGGAGCTTTACCCAGCTCATCGTGCCGCCGGCCTCGTTGCGGCCCTTCGGCGTCAGGTCGAGCCAGTTGAACGCACCCATCAGCAGCTCGGTGCCGCGGTGATAGGTCGAGTAGGTGTGGAAGATCGCGCCGGACTCGTCCTTCGCGAAGATGCTGACGCCGAACATGTCCGGGCTGTTGCGGATCGTCGTCAGGCCGAAATTGTAGAGGGCGCGGCCGGCGGCGCGGTCCTCGGGCGTGAACGAGACGGCGAAATCATAGTTGAAGTCGCCTTCGCCCGCGGAGAGCCAGGGAAAGGTCCAGCCCATCCGCCTGCGGACCGCTTCAATCCGCTCGATCGGGGCGCGCGAGATCGCGGCGAAGGCGAGGTCGCCCTGCTCGAAATGCTGGCGTGCGCAGTCGACATGGTCGGCGGTGAAGGCGCAGCCGGTGCAGACATGGTCCGCGCCCGGCGTCAGCATGAAGTGATAGATGGCGAGCTGGCTGCGGCCGCCGAACAGATCGGCGAGGGTGCGCGGGCCGTCCGGGCCTTCGAAGGTGTAGGTCTTGTCCACCCGGACCCAGGGCAGCTGCCGGCGCTCGGCGCGCAACGCGTCGAGCTGATGGGACATGGCGCGTTCCTTCTCGAACAGCGCCTTGCGGGCGTCCAGCCATTGCTCGCGAGATACGACCTGGTGGGTCATTGTCTTTCTCCTTGGATTCGAATTCAGGCCCGTGCTCCTGGGCGGCCGAAGGCGAGCGTCAGCCATGGCGGCAGGTGAAACAGGCTCATCAGCAGGTACATCGCGGTCATGCCGTCGATCGGCAGGCCGCCGGCGCCGGCGGCGCAGAGCGCGGCGTGCGGCGCGGCACCCGCGCCGATCACGGCCATCAGCGCGAAGCTCGGCGCGGCGGCGAGCGAGATCGCCCGGCTTGCATTTGCGGAAATTGTCATGTCCCGACTCCCGGTCGAATGGTGCCGTTTCCGGCTTTCGGGGCGGAGATAGGCGCCGGGCCGCAGGCGGCGGGAGTGACAATGTTGGCGCGATTAAGATGGACTCGCTGATCAACGCCGCGGCGCGTGCGTTGGCGGCGGGCGATCCGCTGGCGGCACTGAACCGGGTCGCGCTGCGCGACGATCCGCCGGCGCTGGCGCTGCGCGGCATTGCGATGGCGCAGCTCGGCAATCTCGGGCGGGCGAAGACTTTGCTGCGCGGCGCTGCGCGCGCATTCGGAGCGGGCGAGCCGGTGTCGCGGGCGCGCTGCCTCGTCGCCGAGGCGGAGATTGCTTTGGTCTCGCGCGAGCTCGGACGGACCGCGGAGGCGCTTGGCGCGGCGCGGGCGACGCTCGAGGCGCATGGCGACCGGGCGAACGCCGCCCACGCCGCCGGTCTCGAGGCGCGCCAACTGCTGCTGATCGGCCGTCTCGACGAGGCTGAGCAGGTGTTGCGCGGTCTGGATGCCGACGCACTGCCGGTCGCCTCGCGCGCCGGCTATTGGCTGGTCGCGGCGGGCATTGCGATGCGGCGGGTTCGGGCCGAACCGGCGCAGGCGGCGATCGCGCGGGCCCAGGCGGAAGCGCGGTCGTCCGGCATTCCGGCGCTGGAGGCCGAGGTCGCCCGGGCGGCGCAGATGCTGGCAGCGCCGGCGGCGCGCCTGGTCACGCGCGGCGGCGAGCGGCTGCTCGGGCTCGGCGAGGTCGAAGCGCTGTTCGCCTCCGATATTCTGGTCGTCGACGCCGCCCGCAATGTGGTGCGCCACGGCGACGACAGGGTCGCGCTCGCGGGCCGTCCGGTGTTGTTCGCACTGGTCCGCGTGCTCGCCGAGTCCTGGCCGGGAGACGTGTCGCGGGAGCGCCTGCTCGCCCGCGCCTTCCATGCGCGCGAAGCCGATGAATCGCACCGTGCGCGGCTGCGGGTGGAGATCGGCCGGCTGCGCAAGCTGCTGCGGCCGCTCGCTGCTTTGACCGCGACGCCGCGCGGCTTCGTGCTGAAGCCGCATCGGGCGCAGTCGGTCGCGGTGCTGGCGCCGCCGGCCGAGGACGAGCATGAGGCGGTGCTGGCGCTGC
>JAYRLF010000593.1:499-1603 GCA_041905385.1 Allosphingosinicella sp. | reverse complement strand
GAGATCAGGACGACGGGCCGGTCGTAGCGGCCGTCCCGCGGCGAGCCGCCGGGGAGGCCGGTGTTGGCCGCCTGCACGATCACGATCGCGCGGTGCCGGGCGCACAACTGCACCGCCCGCCACATCCCGGCCAGGCTTTGCGGGATCACGACCGCGTCGGCATGGCCCGCGCCGACGCGGTAGCCGCGCCGGTAGGCGGCTGTGCGCCCAGGGCTGGTCAGCACCTGCCGTCCGCCGAGCGCGGTGCGAAGCGCCCGGACGAGCGAGCCGGCGGGATGCTCCGGGCGGGTCATGCGGCCGGCGCACGCTCCTGGTCGTGCGCGACGACCTGCTGGCGCTGCGCGCCGAGCCCGGAAATGCCGAGCGTGACGACGTCGCCGGCCCTCAGATAGACCGGCGGCACCTGGCCGAGCCCGACCCCGGGCGGCGTGCCGGTGGTGATGACGTCGCCCGGCAGCAGCGTCATGAAGCGCGAGACATAAGTGAGGATCTCGGCGCAGCTGAAAATCATGTTGGCGGTACTGCCGCGCTGCCGGGGGACGCCGTTGACGTCGAGCCAGAGGTCGAGCGCCTGCGGGTCCGGCACCTCGTCCCTGGTCACCAGCCAGGGACCGATCGGGCCGAAGCTGTCGCAGCCCTTGCCCTTGTCCCAGGTGCCGCCGCGCTCGTTCTGATATTCGCGCTCGGAGACGTCGTTGACCACGCAATAGCCGGCGACATGAGCGAGCGCATCGCCTCGTGCGACATGGCTCGCCCGGTGGCCGATGACGATTCCCAGCTCGACCTCCCAGTCCGTCTTGACCGAGCCCGGCGGCAGCACGATCGGGTCGCACGGCCCGGAAACCGCGCTCGTCGCCTTCATGAACAGGACCGGCTCGGCCGGGATCGGCAGTCCGGCCTCGCGCGCATGGTCGCGATAATTGAGGCCGATGCCGATGAACTTGCCGATCCGCGCCACCGGCGGGCCAAGCCGCACCGCACCGGAAAGCTCCGGCAACCGCTGCGGATCGAGCGCCGCGATCCCCGCGACCAGGTCGGCATCGCCGAGTTCGAGGTCGGCGACATGGCCGGACAGGTCGCGCAGGCGGCCGTCGCGATCGACCA
>JAYRLF010000593.1:0-489 GCA_041905385.1 Allosphingosinicella sp. | reverse complement strand
GGGGGCGCACGGCGCCCGCTTCGCCATGACGCACCAGCTTCACGCTTCTTCTCCCGCCGGCAGCGCGCCGCCGCCGGCGGCGCGGCCCGGCGGCGCGAGGATGCGCGGCCGCTCGGCCCGCGCCAGCAGGCGGGCGCGCAGCCCGTCGAGCAAGGCGGCGGCGAGGATCACGCCGCCGGTCACGACCGGATAGGCATAGGGGTTGGCGTCGACCAGCACGAGTCCGTTCTGGACCGTCATGATGAGCACGGCGCCGAGCAAGGGCGCGAACGCATTGCCGCGGCCGCCGAACAGGCTGGTGCCGCCGAGCACCGCCGCCGCGATCGCCAGGAACTCCGCGTTGAGTCCGAACGCCGCGGTCGCGGCCCCGGTCTGGCTGAACGAGATGAACCCGGCGAGACCTGCGCAGGCGCCGCAGAGGAGATAGGCCGCGACCAGCACGCGGCGGGTCGGGATGCCTGCGCGCGCCGCGCCTTTCGCGTCGGCGCC
>JAYRLF010000169.1:0-8387 GCA_041905385.1 Allosphingosinicella sp. | reverse complement strand
CGCGATGCCGAGGCCGCCGCCCAGCAGGCCGGCGATGCCGCCGAGCGTCTTGCCGGTGTTGCCGCGCGCGTTGAAAAGGTTCATCGCGCCCATGCCCATGCTCAGCAGGCCGCCGCCGACGCCGAAAGCCTGGCCCCAGGTCGTCGGTGCCAGGCTGTTCTGGGCCGCAGTGCCGTAGGTCGACCAGTTGGCGATCTCGGCGTCGATGCCGCCGAAGATCGGCTGCTGCATGAACGTCGGCGAGAACAGGCCCGAGCTGCCACCGAACATGCCTCCGCCGAGGCCGCCGCCATAGCTGCCGCCGATCGCGCCGGTGGCGCTACCGCTCGTGGGGTAGCCGAGGGACGCGGCGGTCGCCGGCGTGACCAGCCCAAGCGAGCCGACGCCCTGCAGGGCGACCTGGATCACGGGCCGGATCGTCGCCAGCGCCAGCAGCTCGGCCGCAGCCCTGCGCGCCATCTTCGCGAAGATCTGGCCGAACTCCTCGGCCGAGAACTTCCCGTTTTCCAGCAGCTGCTCCCACATATCGGCGCCGGTCCGCTGGATCGACTCCAGGGCGCTCTTGAGCGGGGCGGTCCACAGCTCGTTGGCCTTCTTCAGCTCCTCGCCCTGCGCCTTCAGCCGTTCGTTCGTCTCGACGGCCGCTCGGCGCTGCTGCTGCATCTCGGCGGTCACAGCGACGCCCGCCTTCTCCGCATCCTGCCGGCTCTTGATCAGCGCCAGCTCGACCGCGCGCTGCTCGTTGCTCGCGCCGATCAGCCGCTTCTCGGCTTCCAGGACCTCGTTCTGCTTCTGGATCTCCGTCGTTGCCAGCGCGAACGCCTCGGCCGCCTTGCTGCGCTCGATCTCCAGCAGGAGGTCGCGCAGGCGCGTCAACCGCGGGTCGCTTTCGTCGAGCTGGGTCTTGAAGATCTCCAGCGTCTTGTTCTGCGCTTCGACGGTCGCCTTGGCCTTGTCGAACGCCTGCTCGCCGTCGATCGCCGCAGCCGTCATTGCCTTCTGCGCCGTCGCCGTGTTCATCAGCTGCTGTTCCAGCTGCCTGTAGCGTTCGGCCGCGCTCTCACCGCTGCCGCCCTTGCTGTCGGGTTTCGGCGGGGCCGCCGGCGGTCGGTTCACGACGATACCGATGTTGTCCGGGTCGTCCTGGTAGATGCCCTTCGGCTTGCCGCCGTACTGCAGCACGTTGCGCTGCCGATCGAGTTCCGCGAGCTGGGCGCGCTCCTTCGCCAGCTGCTGCTCGGTGTACTGCTTGTGGCGCCAGTCCGCTTGCGTGAAGCGTTCCATCGCCGCCTCGCGCTCCTTGATGCTCTTGTTCAGCTTCTCGGTCTGGGCGTCCAGGGTCTCCAGCGGCGTCTTCGACATGATCATGCTGGCGACGTAGCCGCCAGGATTGATCGCCATTTGCATCAGGGCGAGCACGGACCCGGACGCCGTCTTCGCCGACTCGCCCACCCGATCCAGCGCGCTCGACAGCGTGTTGATGATGCTGATCAGCGACCGGCTCGCGCTCACCGAGCTGTCGACGTTGCCGACGAACTTCGTGAAGCTGTTGTTCAGGGCGGTCATAGCGCCGCCGATCGTCAGGCTGGCCTGCTCGGCCTGCACCTTTGTCTGGTCGAAGCCCTTCAGCAGTGCATTGAAGAACGCCTCCGAGGACACCTTGCCCTCGACGACCGCCGCGCGCAGCTTCGCGACCGACCCGCCCATGCCATCCATGCCGCGGGCCGCCGCCTGCGCGATCGGCAGGGCGCCCTCCAGGATCGAATTGAACTCCTCGGCCCTCACCGTGCCGGCGCCCATCGCCTGCGACAGCTGCAGGAGAGCGCCGGATGCCTGCTCCGTCGAGCCGCCCTGCACGCGCAGGGCTGCCGTGACGCCGTCGACGAACTTCATCATATCGGCCTGCGTCGCGCCGAGTTCTTTGCTCGACATCGCGATCCGGCCGTAGACCTGCCCCAGCGCCGTCAGCTCGACGCCGTTCTTGTTGGCGGCGGCAAACAGGCGGTCCTGCACGGTCTGCAGCGCCTGGCCCTGCAGCCCCGACACCTTCAGCGCGTTGGAGAATTGCGTGAAAGCGTCCGCTGCCCGGATCACCGCCCGCGCCATGTTCTCCATGCGGTCGATCGCGAACGCCGCGGCGAACATGGCAGGCAGTCGACCGAGGCCGGCTTCCATACGCTCCAGGGCTGACCGCGACTGGTCCATGCCCTTTTCCATGCGCGCCAGCGCATCGGTCGCCTTGCGCGAACCGTCGACTGCCGCCGAGCTGTCGATCACGATGCGGATGATCTTGGTCTCGTCGGCCATCGCGCACCCCTACCCTTTGCGGTTCTGTCGAGCGGCCGCAGCCAGCCGAGCGGACTCGGCCTTCAGCGTGATCTCGACGAACGCATCGTCGATGCCGACGACGATCTCGACGAAGTCGTCGAGGCTGTCGCCGGCGAACCCCCTGCGCTCGCCTTCCCGGCGGATGGTCTCGCGGGGGACGGGACGCGGAAGGGAAACCCCGCCCGCCATCCCAAGGCTAAGACTTTCCATCGGACGGTCCCGGCTCAGGTCCAGGAACGCCGTCCAGTAGGGCGCGGCGTCGGGCGTCAGCACCGGCCGGCGCATCAGCATGTCGACCGCCTCCTCGTCGCCCGCTTTCGCGCGGGCGCGGAGGTCAGTGATCAGCGCGGCGTGGGTAGAGTCCCACGCGATCAGGCTTTTCCCTCGGCGACGACCGCCTCGATGCGCTGGCCGCGGAAGTTCGTGTCCTCGTAGATCACGCGCTCGATGGCGCGGAAGGCGTCGTCGGCCTTACGCAGCCACGCCGCGCAGGCGTCCGCGCTGTAGGGGATCTCGACGCCGCGGTTCTTCACGCCCTGCCAGCCGATGACGATGCACTCGGCATAGATGCGGGAGAGGTAGGCGCGCTGCTTCGCCGGCGACGCCATCGCGTTCGTCATGCGGTTCAGCTCGGCGCGGATCTCCGGGCCTCGCTGGCGCCAGCGCGGGTTCGCGTCGCTGGCCGCCAGCACGCGCAGGGTGATGCCGCCAGGGATGCCGATTTCGGTCCCGATGGTTCCCTCGATCTCGCGGTTTCGCTGCAGCAGTTCGATCCCGTCGAACTGGTAGTCGTCGTCCTGGATGCTCATGTTTTCCTCGGTCGGTAGGGTGAGGGGCCGACGACCGACCTCGCCGGCCCCTCGGGGGACGCGCCGCTTGGAGGAAGCGGCGCTAGGCGGCATCAGCCGCCGTCGCGAGCCCCGCGGCGATCCAGCCCTCGGCGGACTGGCCCTCGGGGATGTCGGAGGCTTCGATGACCTGGCCGCGCGAGTACGCCTTGCGCGTCTCGCGGCGGCGGCCGCCCACGTCGTCGGCGCTCGGCACGAAGACGTGGAAGTTTGCGACGATCAGGATGCGGTCGGTCATGGCCGGGCGCCTACGCGACGTTCCGGGTCCAGACGATCGCGGCGGTGTCGCCGGAGTCGTACATGGCCTCGAAGTTCAGCGTGACCATGTGCTGGCCGGTGGCGCCCGGATCGTCGACGCTCGGGTTGGCGACGACGCAGTTCGACAGGACGATCTGGTCCTTGTAGTTCGCCTCGCTGCCGATCGTGAGGTCGAGCGTCAGGGCGCCGGTCGGCGTCACGAACGTCGAGTAGTCGGTCAGCGCCGAGAAGTAGATCGACACCGAACCCGTGATCGACAGCAGGCCGAGGCCGATGTCGAACGGGTCGACGCTGCCCCACTTGTGCAGTGCGCTCATGTTGTTGCTGATGTTCAGCGACAGCGACTGCACCTTCGGGGTCGTCAGGCCGAACAGATCGTTGACGACGATGTCCGCCGGGGTCACGGGCGCATAGCCCGGCGACGGCGCGGCGTAGGTCGACGAAGCGATCGCGCTAGTCGCCGTGGTCTCGGTCATCGCCTGGATGCCGAATACCATGCTGCCCGGCTCGCCGTTGCGAAGGGACAGCGACAGCGAGTCGGCTAGGCAGCCGGCGAGCCGCTTGTACGGGTCGGTCGCGCCGCCCTCGTACTTCTCCTCAAGCGTGAACGGCTTCTTCGTGCTGCCGTTCTTCAGCACGTTGGTCGACCAGGCAGAGCCCAGCACCGACTCGAGCAGGATGTCCGTCCCGGCGTCGCGCGAGAACGGGATCTCGATCGACCGCGAGTGGCTGGTCAGGTTCTTGTAGAAGTTCGCCGCCGCACGGTCGGCCCGGCGCTCGGGCGAGCGCGTCGCGCCGCGGTTCGACGACCCGCTGATCCGCATGTCGCGCAGCAGCTTGAAGGCCGGCGTTGCCGGCGTCGTGCCCATCGTGACCTCGGCGATAACCGCCGATTGCTTGTTTGCGCTGTCCATAGGCGGTGTCTCCTAGGTTTGGGACATGAAAAAGCCGCCCGGAGGCGGCGTGGTTGGTCGGTTCTTGAGGCAGTGCCCCTAGTATCTTTCGGGGCCGCCTTTCGCTCGGTTCTCTGACTTTTCCAAAGGTCGCAAATTGTGAAGCCCCCAGGCCTCCCTAAAGGCGGGGCAGTCAGCGTCAGGGATCACGAATCCAGCAAGCGGACGGATGTGATCGATCTCCCAATACGTGCCGCGGTTTTCCCATGTCATCGCCGCGGTGAATTGTGACTGAAGATGCTGGCGAAGTTCCTCGAGCGTGTAGCCGCAAGCTGCCTCCCACCATCGCCCCTTCGCCGTAACGCGGCCTTGCTTCAGGGCCAGCAGTATCGCCGAGCGCGTCCTGTGCCGCAGCGCGTACTCGCCGTTTCGACGAAGCCGGCTGGCATGATACTTCCTCTGGTACTCTCTGTTCTTGGCTTTCGCGTGTGGCAGGCGGGCTCGCTTTCGATTGGCCTCACGCGCCTGCTCTTTGTGTTCCTCGTACCATTGCGACGCCCGCTTCCGTGCCGCCGCCAATTCTGCCTCGGTTAGCGGTGGCCGCGAGCGATTGTAGGCGGCGATCCTATCTCTATTCTTGGCCCGGTAAGCCTGAGCAGCCGCCTTACCATCTGGCGTTCCGTAGGCGGCTCTTTTCGCTGCGTTTCTGCATGCCCGGCAGTGATTGTGGAGACCGTGCTTGCCGCGCGGATGCTTGTGGAAGTGTTCAGCCGTAGCCGGCAGGTCTCTATCGCAGGCCGCGCAATGCTTCGTGAGGACCTTCATAACCTCATCGTATCTATGCGCTCGGCCTAAGCAATGTTGAAGATTTCATATCCCAGGGCCAGCGACTCGACCCACATGCCGGCCTCGTCCTGCCCGCCGCCCATCGGCGCGGTGTCGGTGATGCGGCACGACAGCGAGCCGACCGAGAACCGGCGACCGCGGAAGCGGCTGCGGACCGTCGCGAGGTATCCCTCGGCAAGATCGCGCACGGTTGCGCCGGCGCGCAGGCGGGTGACCGCGCGGATCGTTACCTGCCCGATCTCCTGGTGGAAGTTCGCGCCCGGTGCGCCGAAGGAGTACTGAGCCTCCGATGCTCCCGGGAACTCGATCTCGAACCAGCCCTGTGCCGAGCTCGCGGCGTCGGCCGCCGGCGGCGCCGGCTGGTCGGTGGTGTTCTGCAGATCCTTCACCGGCCAGGGGATCGCCGGCGTGATCGCCAGCACGGTCGCCAGCTGGGTGCGGAACGCATCGCGGAGGGGATCGCCTGCCATGGTGCGCCTCTAGTTCGCGGTTTCTACAGCAGGTGCAGCCGGCTCGCCCGCTTCCTGAAGTTCTCGCTAGCCCACAGTGGCCGAAGGTTCGTCAGGGCCCAGCACGCCTTGAACTCTGGATCGTCTGGCGTCTTCCAGTTGAAGGCCGCTACCGGAACGATGTGATCGAGGTGCCATTCGCCGTAATTGTCCCAAGACATCCCGTTCGCGAACTGCCGCTCGATGTGAGCCTTCAATTCCTGAAGCGTGTATCCGACGAGGCCTTCCCAGTTCTCGCGGCCCTTTGATGATCCTCGGCTTTTCAAGGCCCTAGACATGCGAGATGACAGTGCAATCCTGAGCCGAAAGGCCGGATCCTCTTTCAGTCGCCGTCGCCTATAGGCCTTGTTCACAGCCAGGCGCCGCTGTCGCTGCTCCGGTGTTTCATTTTCGCGCATGCGACGGCCTTCACGCCGCATCTTCTCTCTCAGCCGCGCCGAGTACGCTTGCCGGATCGCGCGGACCTTTTCCTTGCCCCTCTCCGTCTTTTCCCAATTCTGGTTGTACTTCCGATGGTTGGCGCGACCGACATCAGTGGCTCTTAGGCGTTTCTGCCATTCCCGCCGATATGCCTTCAGACACTCACGACATTGGGCGCGAAGCCCTCGCTCGTAGCCCTTGTCGCGATGGAAGAACTCCTCCGTGTGCGGCTTGGTTTCTCCGCAGCTGCTGCACGTTTTAACCGGGGCCGGCGCGTCCTGCATGCGCCTAGTTTACGGCACCAACCGACTTTTTGAAGAACTGTAGGCAGGGATAAATTTGATCCCGCTGCACCCGCTTCACATAAGTGCGACTGCCGTCCTTGCGGTAGCGCCCACCCTGATCGCCCCAGACCTTCACGCCGAGGTTCAGGTTCACATACTTGAAGTCGAAAAAGAGACTGCGTCCGTAGCGGTTCACCAAGGCCCGCAGCACCGGCTGGTAGACGCCGGCCTTCGCCTGCTTGCTCAGAGCCTTTCGCGCGCCGCGGCCGGTCTTCTTGTTGGCCGTCGCCTTCTCGATCTTCCGCGCATAGGGTTGCGGGTTGACGATCTGGACACGGTCGGTCGACTTGGCCTGCCGCAGCGTCTGCCAGATGTTGCCCTGGATCTCCTTGCCGTTGAGCAGGACCGTGTGGGTCAGGGCGTAGCGGCCTGTCAGCACCGGGCTCCGCTTCTGCAGCTCGGTCAGGGCCCACCGCACCGCCTCGGCGAGCTCGGTGTTCGCGATGAACTCGATCTTGCCGAAGGGCTTCACCAGGGCGTAGTCGCGCCGCGGCATGCCGTCCGTCACCACCACCGGCGACGGGTCGAACCCCTTCGCCACGAAGCGGCGCAGGGCGTTCTCAGCCACCTTGATCGTCTGCGCCTGAACCCACTTGCCGATCGAGGCGCCGTCGACCGGCTGCCCGATGCGCTCGACCGTGATGCCCATCAGCCCACGACCTCGAGCTCGTAGATCGCCACCGTGCCGCCGTCGCCGATCGGCCGGACGTCGATCACCGTGCGGACCCGGCCGCCCACGGTCAGCGTGTCGGTGGCGGCCGAGGGGACCTTGGTCGCCCAGGACGAGGCGTCGAGCTCGGCCGTGCCGATCTTCACCCGGAAACTCTGCTGCTCGGCCGACCCGCCGATCCCGTCCGTCGTGCCGGACAGCCGCTTCCCCATGACCGTGATCGAGGTCTCGCCCGCCCGGGACAGGGTCATCGCCTCGCCGTGCTCTGCCATGACAGCCGCGACCTGGTCGGCGAGGTACTGGCCCAGCATCAGACGTTCACGCGCCGATGCGGCGCCAGCGTGCCCTCGACCTGCGCCAGCAGGCCCGAGCGACCCATGCTGTCACCGCCGCCCACCGAGTAGGTCGCCTGGTAGACGTCGGGGACCTGGAACGACCGCAGCGTCGGGTCGCGCCCGCCGCCCATGTAGGCCGCCTTCGACTGGTCGATCGCCGCCCGCTGGATGTCCGCCGGCAGGTCGTCCGGCAGGCCGTAGCCGCCGGTATAGCTGACCGTGATCGTGCCGCTGTCGGTCCACCAGCAGCGGTCGCCATCGCTCACCCGCCACAGCTGGCCGGTCGCCTCGTCGAGCTCGTAGTCGTCCGGGGTCAGCGCCGTGCCGTCCTCGACGACCTCGAGCACCTCGACCACCGGGTAGCGCGACAGCCGCAGCACCTCGCCGCGCGGCTCGCGGAAATAGTCGGTGACGTCCTCCTCGGCCAGCACCCGGTCGAGGAACCGATCGAACAGGCCCGAGATCTGCAGGACCGCGGCTTCCATCTTGGCGGTCTGCTCAGCGGTCGGCGAGGCGACGCCCATCTCGTCGAAGATCGTCGTCGTGTCGACCAGGGCGCGCGTGGCGGCCTCGTTGTCGACGACGGTGCGGTAGGGATGCGCGGCCATCAGCGGGCGATCCTCGACAGCACCCGGGCGAAGTCGCCCTGGGCGGTGGTCCCGTCCGCGTTCTCGATCGTGACCAGCCCGGTCTCGTCCATGTCGATGGACACGACAGCCGGACCGGCGGGGCCGCGGTCGCCCTTGACGCCCTCGCCCCGCTCACCGGGACGGCCAGGTTTGCCGCGCTGGGCGATCAGCTGCCAGCCGTCGCCCGGGCACGGGCCCGGGTCGTCGCGGCGGGCGACGAAGGCGCCGCCATCCAGCGCCACGATGTCGAGGCGCGCGTAGGTCTCGTCCGGCGACCAGGTGGCGCGCGGGTTCAGCGACCGGCCGT
>JAYRLF010000592.1:0-1614 GCA_041905385.1 Allosphingosinicella sp. | reverse complement strand
CGTTCATATGCCGGACCCTTATGAATGACGCCATGCTGATCGCCCTCCTGATCCCGCTGGCCCTCGCCATCCTCGCCTACGCAGGCGCCCTCACCCGCGCCGCCATCGCCCGCCGCGCCCTTCCCGCCCCCGAATCCCTCGCCCTCGGCGCAATCGTCTCCTTCTTCGACGCGCTCGGGATCGGCTCCTTCGCCCCCACCGCCGCCTGGCTGAAATTCCGCCGGCTCGTGCCCGATCGGCTGATCCCGCCGACCATGATCGTCGGCCTGACGCCGCCGGCGATGGCGCAGAGCGTCGTCTTCCTGATCCTGCTCGGCGTGTTCGTCGATCCGGTGCTGCTGTTCGGCTGCGCGATCGCGACCCTGGTCGGCGGGCTGGTCGGCGCGCCGATGGTGGCGCGGGCGCGGGTGTGGATCGTCCAGCTGACCGTCGCGGCCGGCCTGGCGCTGGCGGCGGCCGCTTATGCGCTGGCGAACCTCGATCTGTTCCCGGCCGGCGGGACGCTGACCGGGCTGCCGCCCGGCCTCACGGTCGCCGCCATCGCCGCCAGCTTCGGCTTCGGCCTGCTCGCCAATTTCGGGGTCGGCAATTACGCGCCGACCCTGGTCATGCTGAGCCTGATGGGCATGGATCCGCGCCTTTGCTTTCCGATCATGGCGACCGGCGGCTGCCTGATGGGCGCGGGCGCGAGCGTGCGCCACATCGCGATCGGCGAGATCGATCTTCGGATCGTGCTCGGCCTCGCGATCGGCGGCATCCCGGCGGTGCTGGTCGCGGCCTTCATCGTCAAGGAGATGCCGCTGGAGGCGCTGCGCTGGCTGGTGCTGGTCGTGGTGGTCTATACGGCGGCGATCATGCTGCGCGCCGGCCTCGCCGGGCGCCGCGACGAGAAGAGGGAGGCGGCCGCCGCCGCGGCCTTGGCATCATGACCGACACTGAGGCGCTCAACCGCGATTTCGCGCGATACGACCAGGTCCGCAAGGCGCACACCTATCGCCTGGCCGAGGGCGCGGGCGACGCGTTCGACGAGGATTACGCGTTTCCGACGCTCGATTTCGCGCCCTTCCTGCACGGCGATGCCGCGGACCGGGCGCGCTTCGCCGAGGCGTTTGCGGGCGCGCTCGGCGAGATCGGCTTCGCGGTGCTGACCGGCCATGGTGTCGATCCGGCCCTGTACGAGGCGCTCCACGACGACGTGCTGGAGCTGTTCAGGACGACGACGGCCGAGGAAAAGATGCGCTTCCGGGCCGCGCGGCACGGCTCGGTGTCCCAGGGCTATTTCCCGCTCGAGCAGACCAGCGACATCCACCCCGATCTGGTCGAGGGCTGGGTCTGGTGCCGGCGCGCGTTCGACATTCCGCAGCAGCGTGAAGGCCCGTTCTGCGCCGGGGACTATTGGCCGCGCGCCGACTATGAGCCGCGCTTCCGCCGGCTGGTGGCGGCGCACGAGCCCTTGTTCAAGCCGATCATGCAGGCGATGCTGCAGGGCCTCGGCGTCGATCCGCATCTGTTCGATGCCCGGCTGACCGAGACGAACTTCGGCCTCAGGGCGAACTATTATCCGCCAATGACCGGCGCCCCGGACGAATCCGGCGCCGCCCGGCTGCTCGGCCA
>JAYRLF010000168.1:0-8423 GCA_041905385.1 Allosphingosinicella sp. | reverse complement strand
GCCTTCCCGTCCGCGTCGCCGTCAGCCGCCCAGGAGCGCGGCGAGCGTCTTGCCGAGCTCAGATGGGCTTGGGGAGACCCGAATTCCAGCCGCCTCCATCGCCGCGATCTTGTCCTCGGCGCCGCCCTTGCCGCCCGAGACGATCGCGCCGGCATGGCCCATCCGCCGTCCCGGCGGGGCGGTGCGGCCGGCGATGAAGCCGACCACCGGCTTGGAACGCCCCTTTTTCGCCTCATCGGCGAGGAACTGGGCGGCCTCTTCCTCGGCCGAGCCGCCGATCTCGCCGATCATGATGATCGACTGGGTCGCTTCGTCGGCCAGGAACAGCTCGAGCACGTCGATGAAATTGGTGCCGTTGACCGGATCGCCGCCGATCCCGACCGCGGTGGTCTGGCCGAGCCCGACATTGCTGGTCTGGAACACTGCCTCATAGGTCAGAGTGCCGGAGCGGCTGACGATGCCGACGCTGCCCTTGCGGAAGATGTTGCCCGGCATGATGCCGATCTTGCACTCCTCCGGCGTCAAGACGCCGGGGCAATTGGGGCCGATCAGCCGCGACCTGGTGCCGCTCAAAGCCCGCTTGACCCGGACCATGTCGAGCACAGGAATGCCCTCGGTGATGCAGACGATCAGCGGCACTTCGGCGTCGATCGCCTCGAGGATCGAATCCGCGGCGAAGGGCGGCGGCACGTAGATCACGCTGGCGTCGGCGCCCGTCGCCGCGACCGCCTCGGCGACGGTATCGAACACCGGCAGGCCGATATGGGTCTGCCCGCCTTTGCCGGGCGTGACGCCGCCGACCATCTTGGTGCCGTAGGCAAGCGCCTGCTGGGTGTGGAAGGTGCCGGTGTCGCCGGTCATCCCCTGAGTGATGACGCGGGTCGCGGCGTTGACGAGAATCGACATTCAGCGGGCTCCAGGCAGATCGGATTTCATTGGGCGGGTCTCGCGGCGGGCGAGCCGAAGATCATCAGCACCCGCGGCTGGCCGGCGGCCCGCTCGAGATGCGCAGCGCGCGGTCCCTCGAGCAGCCACAAGGCCTGGCTTTCGCGAGTCTCGCGCGGCGGGCCGCCGAGCGCCGCCGACAGCGCTTCGACCAGGGTGGTGAAGGCGATCATCTGCTCGACCGTGCCATAGACCGCGCAGGCCACGCCGGCAGTCTCCGGGGCGTCGGCCCGCGGCGGCGTCAACATCAGCATCACGCCATTGCGTCCGAAAGTCCTGAGACTCGAATTGGACGGCGCCTGGCCGCTGCCGGTCTGGATCGCGCGCGGCCAGCCCTGGCCGACCAGCTGGCGCTCGGCCTCGTCGATCGCCGACGGGACGGCTGCGCAGGCGCGGGCGCCCTCGACGAAGGACGCGACCGCGCGCGGCGGCTGCGCGACGGACGCGCTGGCACCGACGGCGAAAGCGGATGCGGCAAGCAGCTTAAGCGAGCGAGGCATCGATCCCCTTGCAGGCCACGAGCAGCTCCTTCACGGCGTCGACCGACACCTGGAAATTGGCCTTGGCCTCGTCGTTGAGCTCGATCTCGACGATCTTCTCGACGCCGCCGGCGCCGATGATGCAGGGCACGCCGACATAGAGGTCGTCGACACCGTACTGGCCGCTCAGGTGAACGGCGCAGGGCAGCAGCCGCTTCTTGTCCTTGAGATAGGCCTCGGCCATCTCGATGCCGCTGGTCGCCGGCGCATAATAAGCCGAGCCTGTCTTCAGCAAGGCAACGATCTCGCCGCCGCCGCCGCGCGTGCGCTTCACGATCTCGTCGATCTTTTCCTTGGTCGACCAGCCCATCTTGATCAAATCGGGGATCGGAATGCCGGCAACCGTCGAATATTCGACGACCGGCACCATCGTGTCGCCATGGCCGCCGAGCACGAAGGCGGTGACGTCCTGGACCGAGACGCCGAATTCCTCGGCGAGGAAGTGGCGGAAGCGGGCGCTGTCGAGCACGCCGGCCATGCCGACCACCATATGATGCGGCAGGCCCGAAAATTCGCGCAGCGCCCAGACCATCGCGTCGAGCGGGTTGGTGATGCAGATCACGAAGGCGTTGGGCGCATTGGCGGCGATGCCCTCGCCGACCGCCTTCATCACCTTGAGGTTGATGCCGAGCAGATCGTCGCGGCTCATGCCCGGCTTGCGGGCGACGCCGGCGGTGACGATGATCACGTCCGCGCCGGCGATGTCGGCATAATCGTTGCTGCCCTTCAAATTCACGTCGAAGCCCTCGACCGGGCCGCATTGGGCGAGATCGAGCGCCTTGCCCTGGGGCACGCCCTCGACCACGTCGAACAGGACGATGTCGCCCAGCTCCTTGGCAGCGGCGAGATGGGCCAGGGTTCCGCCGATATTGCCGGCACCGATAAGCGCGATCTTGTTACGAGCCATGAAGCCCTCCCACTCGTTCAGCTTTCCACACGAAGGCGCCGCAGGACGCGGCCGCGAGACGCGGCGTCCGCTTAGCCCCCTCGCGCGCGAGGGGCAACCGCAGAGAGGGTTGAATTATTGGCCTAGTCGGCGCGGGAGAGATTGTGGCTGGCAAACGGGCGCAACGCGCCGTCGCGCCACACGGAATCGCTGACCTCGAGCCGTCCCTGGTCGTCGAGGCGATAGACGGTGCGGCCGCGTTCGGTCGCTTCCGCGCCCCAGTCGGCAATGAGCGTGCGATCGGTCGAGCTTGCCTCGATCGCCAAGCTCACGCCGCGATTGTCGGACCATGTAGCCCGCCAGCGGCCTTCGCCGGCGGGAAGATAATGCGCGCGCCCTTCGAAGCTGCCGACGCGATAGCGGAGCTCGAGCGCCCCGCCGCCAAGAGAAGGTAGGACGTCCAGCTCCGCCTCGCTCGGCCGTCCGAACATCGTCCCGGTGCCGCGCCAGCTTCCGACCAGCCAGCGCATGCCGGCGACCTCGGGGGCCTGCTGGTCGGCCGCCGCGGCCGGCGTGAGCGCCAGGGCAATCGCGAATGTCCAGGCGGCAAGAGCCTTAGCCATGCGCCTGGCCGAGCTCCTGGTAGAACATCAGCGCATTATCGTCCGGATCGTAGAAGGTAAGCAACCGCACCATGTCGGGAATGTCCTGGATCGGCCCGTCCTGGCGGATGCCGTGCCGGTCGAGCTCGGCCTTGGCGGCCTCGATGTCGGTGACGCCGAAGGTCAGGGTGGCGCCGCCCTTGCCGCCCGGAGACTCGACCTCGGAGAGGCCGACATTGACCTTGTCGACGCCGGTCTTGAGCTCGCACCAGGCGATCTGCTCGAGCCGGTAGAGCAGTTCGAAGCCGAGCACGTCGCGGTACCAGGGGATGCTGCGGTCGAGGCTCGACACGCCGATGGAGCAGGTCAGTCCGCCATCATAGCCGATCGTCATCATTGCCCTCCCGAATCGATTTGGTCTGATTTTTATATCGCATATACTTTTTGTCGGTGGTAGCAAGCGCCATGATCGACGACCCGAGGTTCCGGATCCTGCTGTCCGGCCGCTGGCTGATCCCGCTGATGGCGCATCTCGCCGACGCGCGCGGATCGCGCTTTGCGGCGATGCTGGCGCAGCTCGGCCCATCGCGCAGCGCGCTGACGGCCAGTCTCGACCAGCTCGCACGGGAAGGCTGGGTCGCCCGCAACCCGGGCCATGGCCATCCGCTTCGGCCCGAATATGTCCTGACCGAAGCGGGCCTCGAGGTCGGCGCTTTCTGCCAGCGGGTGATGGCGACGCGGACGCAGTTGGGGCTGGAGCCCGGCCAACTGTCGCGCTGGTCGCTGCCCGTCGCGGCGCGGCTCGACCGATCCGATGAACGATTCACGTCGCTGCGAACGGCCTTGGCTCCGGTGACGCCGCGCGCCCTGTCGCTGACCCTAAAGCAGATGATGTCGACAGCTCTGATCCGGCGCTCGCTCGAGGAGAGCTTTCCGCCGATCCCGATCTACTCGCTGACCGGGCGCGGCCGCAGCCTCGCCGGGGCACTGCGCGGTTCCGGCTAAAGGATGAACTGATCTGCACTCAGCAGGAGCGGCGCCTCGACGTCGATAACGAGGTCGGCGACCGAATCGCCGTTCACATCCGCTTCGACCCACCAGCGGGCCGCATCCTGATAGGCGCGCAGCTGGCCGGCTACGCCGGAGAATGCGGCGGTGCCGATGAACGTGAACGCCTCGTTGGAGGGGCCGCCCGTGACCGCATCGATCGCCGACAGGTCGAATCGGTCGCCAGCGCCGAAGGTGACCCGGTCGGCCAGGCCCGCGGTCGATTCGCCGGCGGCGCGGTAGACAAAGAGATCCGCGCCGTCCCCGCCCTGCATGACATCCTGGCCGAGCCCGCCATAGAGCAGATCATTGCCGGCGCCGCCGATCAGCAGGTCATAGCCGGCACCGGCGAAGAGGCGGAAGGCGCCGTCGGTCTCGGCTCCGCCATAGAAGGAAAAGCTTTCGTCCGCGCCCAATGTGCTGGCGACGACGTCGAGCCGAGCTCCGGCGGCGACCAGGCCGTCGGCGGCAATCAAGACATAGTCGAAGCCTTCGGCGACGATCGGCCCGCCAAATTCGTTGCTGTGGCCCGAAAGCAGGACGAGCACCTCGACATTGGCAAGACTTTCCTCGCCGAACGCGACGTGGCGATCGCCCGCATAGTCGCCGCGCAGCGCCAGGCTGTCGATGCCGGCGCCGCCGTCGACCCGATCGCCGGCGTCGAAATTGCGATCGTTGCCGAAGAAGAAGCCGTCGCGACCGGCGCCGCCCGTCAGCAGGTCGGTTCCGGCCCCGGCGAAGATCCGGAAATGGCCGTCGCTCTCGGCCGATCCGTCGAAGACCAGGTCCTCTCCGGGCCGCAGGCTCGTCGCCTGAACCGTTAGCGTCGCGCCGGCCGCCAGATTGGCATCAGCGGTCGTGAACCCATAGTCCATGATCGCGCCGTGGAGGTCGGCGAAGCGCGTGTCGTTGCCCGGCAACAGCAGCAGCACCTCGATGTCCCGAATCTCGCCGAAGGTGAAATCGGAATAGACTCCTTGCAGCGCCAGCGTGTCGATGCCGGCGCCCCCGTCGACCTGGTCCAACGGATCGAGCGCGCCGCCGAAATAGAGGCCGTCATTGCCGCTGCCGCCGAGCGCGACGTCACTGCCGCCATCCTCTAGGAACAGGGCATCGTTGCCGCCCAGGCCGTCGAGCCGATCGTTGCCAGGGCTTCCGTCCAGCCGCTCGCTTCCTTCGGTGCCGATCGTGGCGGCGGGATCGCGGATCACCGGCGCCATGCCGCCAAGGTTTGTGGCGCTGAGGCTCGTCGCCGCGAGGTTGCGGAAGGTGATCAAGGTGACGGGCTGCACCGGCCCGGTCGCGCCGTCGGCATCGATCATGAACAAGGTGTCGGCGCCATCCTGGATCAGCCAGGCCTGACCGCTCGCGAAGGGGTTGGTGGCGGGCGTCCAGCCAAGGAGTCGGCCGACCAGATAATCGTAGAGCGTGATCTTGTCGGCGTCAGCACCTTTGCCGCCGGTAAAATCCGCGATGTCGAGGCTGAGCCAGCCGGCGGACGTGCCGGTGCCCAGCGCGATTTCGTCGGGGCCGAGGCCGAGTGCGACGGTGTAAGCCGCGAGCGAATGGCTGATCGTGATCCTGTCCCACCCTTCGCCGGCATCGATCTCGATCGCACCGCCGCCGACGATCGTGAATTGGTCATTGCCGAGACCGCCGATGAGGACGCCGTCGTCGCTTCGATCGATCGCTGAGAAATAGAGATTGTCGTGCCCATCCTCGCCGTTGAGCAGGATTTCGGACAGCGCCCCGCTCGTCCGTCCGGCGATGAGATTGTCATCACCGATTCCGCCGAGAAGCTGGTCGTCGCCGCCCAACGTATCGAGCACATTGTCGTTGCCGGCGCCGCCCATGACCAGATCGTCGCCGGCGCCGCCATCGAGGGTGTCGATGGCGTCGCCGCCGTCGATGCGGTCGTTGCCGGCGGCGCCGAACAGTTCGTCATAATCGCCGCCGCCTTCGATCAGGTCGTTGCCGGCGTTGCCCCAAAGATAGTCGCGGCCGGCGCCGCCGATTAAAATCCGCGGCGCGGCGGCGCTGCCATCGAGATTGAAGCCGCTGAGATTGTAGGCCGTGAGCTCGCTCGGGAGCACGTCGGCGAGGGTCATCAGATAGAGCTGCTGACCATTGGCGGCCCGCACGAACAGGACCGTGTCATTGCCCTGCTGCTGCGCTTGCAGCAGGAAATTGGCGAATGGATTGGAGTTCAGATCCCAGCTCGGCTGGAAGGCCGTCAGGAAGGTGGTCAGCTCGAGCCGATCGCCGGCATCACCGGCCTCGAAATCCTCGACGCGAATGCCTCCGCTGTTGATCCAGCCGCCGTCGAGCGCGTGCAGCGAGAGGATGTCGGCGCCGAGGCCGAGCGTGACATTGTGGATTCCGCCCGAATAATAAAGCGCGACCCGGTCATGGTCGTCACCGGCATAGATGGCGGTGTTGCCGCGGAAGACCGAGATATTGTCCTCCCCGGCGCCGCCAAGAATCAATGCGCCGTGCGCGTAAGCGTCAGAAAAGAATGTGACGACGTCGTCGTCGGCACCGCCGTCGATCGTCACCGTGCGGGTGGCCTGCCCGGCGCGGCGGTCCAGGCTGATCGAATCGTCGCCGGCCTCTCCGAAAAGCTCGTCACCGCCGCCGTCGGAGTCCTCGATCACGTCATCGCCGGCGCCGCCATAGACATCGTCATCGCCGGCGCCGCCGTCGAGCAGGTCATGGCCGTCGCCGCCTTCGAGCCGATCGTTGCCGGCACCGCCCTTCAAATCGTCGGAGCCGCCCAGGCCCTGGATAAGATCGTCTCCGTCCGTGCCGACCAGCACGTCCGCTTCGGCGGTTCCCAGGATATTTGCCACAGTCGACGCTCACCGCTTACAGAGAGTGTCAGGCACTGCCAGAAACAGCCTATCGGATCAAAGGGTTAGGCCGTTCCGTCGGACGTGCCTCGGCAACGGCTCGCCGGATTCAGGCCGTTTCCTCCTCGACGATGTTGAGGATGTTGCCGTCCGGATCCTTGAACCAGGCGACCTTCATGCCGTCGCCGACATGGACGTCGCCCTTCAGCTCGAGCCCGGGCATGTCATAATGCTCGAACATCACGCCCTTGCCTCTCAGCGTCTGGACCTCGGTGTCGATGTCGTCGACCTCCCAGGTCACGGCAGTGGCTTCGTTGGTGCCGGCATATTCGGAGCGATAGACGTTGACGACGCCGTCGCCGCTCTTGAGCACGACCACTTCGTCGCCTTCGGCGTCGACCTGCTTGAGGCCGAGCGTGTCGGTGTAGAATTGCTTCGCCCGATCGAGATCCTTGACGGCAAGGTTGGCGACGGCGTTGCGGGTTCCAAGCATGACGGTCTCCTTCCGCACCGCCAATACGGTTCGCGGACCGCCGGTTCCACGCCCCGCCGCGCGCCACGCTCGCCCGAAGCCGAACCGTTCGAAGGCCGGGACGCTCAGTCCTCGCCGTGGCCCTTGGCGAGATAGTCGCGGCTCTGCATCTCGATCAGCCGCGACGCGGTGCGTTCGAACTCGAAGGCGCCGTCGCCGGCCGGATAGAGCGACTGGGGCTCCGCGTCGGCCGCGGCGAGCAGCTTCACCTTGTTCTCGTAGAGCGCGTCGATCAAAGTCACGAACCGCGCCGCCTCGTTGCGCTTGTCGGGACCCATTTGCGGAATGCCCACGATGATCACCGTATGGAAGCGGTGGGCGACCGCGAGATAGTCGCTGGCGCCGCGCGGCTCGCCGCAGAGCCGCCTGAACGAGAAGACGGCGACGCCCTTGAGGCTTTTCGGCACATGCAGCGATCGTCCGCCCGGCAAGGCCAGGTCCTCGCTCGGCACGTGCGCCCGATCCTCCGGCGGATAGTCGGTCAGGCGGAAGAAGGCCTCGGACAGCGCCCTGGTCGCGTCGGGCCCGTTCGGGACGTGCCAGGTCGGCAGGCCGCCGAGCCGCTCGAGCCGATAGTCGACCGGGCCGTTGAGCGACGCGACCTCGAGCTTCTTCTCGATCAGCTCGATGAAGGGCAGGAACAGCTCGCGGTTGAGGCCGCCGAGATAAAGATCCCGTGGCGGCCGGTTCGACGTCGTGATGACGGTGACGCCGGCGTCGATCAGCTGAGAGAAAAGTCGCGACAGGATCATCGCATCGGCGCTGTTGTTGATCACCATCTCGTCGAAGCAGAGCAGCTTCGCTTCCTCGGCGATCGCCCGGGCGACCGGCGGGATCGGGTCGCCCGCCTCCTTCGCCCGCTCGCCACGCAGCCGCTCGTGCACCTCGAGCATGAATTCGTGGAAATGGACGCGGCGCTTCGGCGCATAGTCGATGGTCTCATAGGCGAGGTCCATCAGCATCGATTTGCCGCGGCCGACCCCGCCCCAGAGATAGACGCCGCCCGGCGGCGGCTCGGATTTT
>JAYRLF010000591.1:0-1620 GCA_041905385.1 Allosphingosinicella sp. | reverse complement strand
TGGAGGTCGGGCCGGAAATCCCGGACTGGCGCGCGAGCGGCTTCGAGCAATCGGCCGTGCGCACCCTGATCGACGGCGTCGAGGTCGGCACCGGCCGCGCCTCCGGCTTCCCGGACGGGGCGATCGGCGCGGCCCGCTTCCTGTTCGAATTGATGGCGCGGCGGGGGATCGCGCTGACGCCCGGCCAATGGGTGTCGAGCGGCGCCGTCACCGGCGTCCATCGCGCCTATCCCGGCCAGACGGTCGACGCCCGCTTCGGCAAGGGTTACGCTTTGTCCTGCAGTCTGGTGGCCGCCGCGCCGGAATGAGGAATCGGGAATAGCGGCAAGGGCGAAGACGCCCGGCCGCCAGCAAGGGGATGGATGGAATGGCGTCAGACGCGTCGGAGACGGTTCAGAACGCGGCCGCTCGGGTCGGCAATTATCGCTGGATGATCGTCGCCCTGCTCTTCGCGGCGACCGTGATCAACTACATCGACCGCCAGATGCTCGGCATCCTCAAGCCGGACCTGCAGAGCGAGCTGGGCTGGAGCGAGCGCGACTATGCCTGGATCGTCTTCTGGTTCCAGACCGCTTATGCGATCGGCTATCTCGGCTTCGGCCGCATCGTCGACCTGATCGGCGCGCGGCTCGGCTATTCGATCGCCTTCATCATCTGGACCCTGGCCCATATCGGCCACGGCGCGGTCAACACCGTCACCCAGTTCGCGGCGATGCGCTTCGCCCTCGGCGTCGGCGAATCGGGCAATTTCCCGGCCGGCATCAAGGCCGTCACCGAATGGTTTCCCGCCAAGGAGCGCGCCTTCGCGATCGGCGTGTTCAATGCCGGCGCCAATATCGGCGCGATCATCACGCCCCTCGTCGTCCCGTTCCTCACCGTCGCTTATGGCTGGCGCGCCGCTTTCGTGATCACCGGCATCGCCACCTCAATCTGGCTGGTCTTCTGGTGGGTGATGTACCGCCGTCCCCGCGAGCATAACCGCGTGTCGGCCACCGAGCTCGCTTATATCGAGCAGGATCCGGTCGATCCGGTCACGCCTTTGCCCTGGGCGCACATCGCCGCCAAGCGCGAGACCTGGGCCTATGCGCTCGGCAAGTTCTGCATCGATCCCATCTGGTGGTTCTTCCTGTTCTGGCTGCCCGGCTATCTCGCCCAGCGTTACGATCTCAACATCCTTCAGTTCGGGCCGCCTTTGGTCGCAATCTATCTGCTGTCCGACGTTGGGTCGGTGCTCGGCGGCTGGGCGTCGTCGCGGATGATCAAGGCCGGACGCACCGTCAATTTCGCGCGCAAGGCGACAATGCTCGCCTGCGCCGTCGCGGTGACGCCGGTCTATTTCGCCCAGTCCTACGACAATCTGTGGGTTGCCGTGCTCGTCATCGGCATTGCGACCGCGGCCCACCAGGCCTTCTCCGCCAATCTCTACACGCTGCCCTCGGACCTGTTCCCGCGCAGCGCGGTCGGCTCGGTGATCGGCATCGGCGGCACCGCCGGCGCGGTCGGCGGCATGCTGTTCTCGCTCTACACCGGCGAGATTCTCGAGCGGATCGGCAGCTACACGCCGATCTTCATCGTCGCCGGCAGCGCCTATTTCGTTGCCTTGCTGGTCGTCCACCTGCT
>JAYRLF010000590.1:0-1623 GCA_041905385.1 Allosphingosinicella sp. | reverse complement strand
ATATGCTATGGGAGGCCGGGTGGTGAGCGGGCCGGTGCCGCTTCTCCCCAGGAGTCCTACGCGATCAGTCGATCAGCGCGAGCAGATCTTCGAATTTCTTGAGCGAACGGCTTTCGCCGTTCAGATGGAAGGCGTGACGAAGCGCCTCGCCGACACCGGCGTGCACGGTGGGGGGGGCCACCTTGACGAACCGCCGGGGGGAAGTGCTGGCCATGGCCTCCTTGCTCAACTCGAACCTTTCCACGATGGGCTTAACGTATGTTGCGGCCGCCAGTTTCAAATGTTGCGCCGCCTGAACGGAAGATGATGTCCGAGTGACATGATTGCGACACCGTCCCGGCCGCAAATCAGCGACGCGCTTGCGCGGGCGCGGGCCTGCGCGCCCTTCCTGCGTGTCCAGCTCGAGCAGCGTCCGGAGATTGCCGCTGCGCTCGAAAATGGCCGGCTGGACGACGCTCTCGACGCGGCCCGCGCGGCTGGTGCGGACGCCGATGTCGCGGCGGCGCTGCGCCGCCAGCGCGGCGGCCTCGCGACCGCGCTCGCGGTCGGCGACCTGGCCGGCCTGATCGGCCTGGAAGCGCTGACCCGCACCTTGTCCGACCTGGCCGACGAAGCGCTAGAACGGGCGCTGGCCGCCGCAATCCACGAACGAACACCCGATGCGCCGGTCCAGGGCTATGCGGTGATCGCCCTCGGCAAGCTCGGCGGACGCGAGCTCAATTATTCATCCGACGTCGATGTGATCCTGCTCTACGATCCGGCGCGGCTGCCGCGAAAGCCGCGCGAGGAGCCCGACCAGGCGGCGATCCGGATCGGCCAGCGGCTGGTCGAGCTGCTTCAGAAGCGCACCGAGGACGGCTATGCCTTCCGCGTCGACCTGAGGCTGCGGCCGTCGCCCGAGGTGACGCCGATCGCGCTGCCGGTCGAGGCGGCGATCAGCTATTACGAATCCTCCGCCTTGCCCTGGGAACGGGCAGCGTTCGTCAGGGCACGCCATGTCGCCGGCGACGTCGCGGTCGGGCGGACATTCCTCGAGGCGCTTCATCCGTTCGTCTGGCGCCGGAGCCTCGATTTCGGGGCGATCGGCGAGATCCAGTCGATCTCCCGGCTGATCCGCGACCATTATGCGCAGGGCCAGGCGTTCGGGCCGGGATACGATCTGAAGCGCGGCCGCGGCGGCATTCGCGAGATCGAGTTCTTCACCCAGATCCACCAGCTGATCCATGGCGGCCGCGAGCCCGGCTTGCGCTCGGCCTCGACGATCGAAGCGCTGGCCGCTTTGGCCGAAGCTGGGCGAATCGGCGCCGACGAGGCGCAGGCGCTGGACCAGGCCTATCGATTGTTCCGGACGATCGAGCACCGGCTGCAGATGGTCGACGACCGCCAGACCCACGAATTGCCGCGCGATCCCGATGCGCTCGACAATGTCGCCCGCCTCCACGGCCTCGCCGACGGCGCCGCTCTGCTGGCCTTGATCGCGCCGCATGTCGAGCGGGTCGGGGCGCTCTATGACACGCTCGGCGCGGCCGGCGAGCGCCGCCTGCCGCAGGACGCGCAGGCGCTTGAATCGGCACTGGCCGAGGCCGGGCTAGTCGATGTCGCGGCGGCGCGGGCGCGGATCGA
>JAYRLF010000589.1:0-1627 GCA_041905385.1 Allosphingosinicella sp. | reverse complement strand
CGGTCGGCGAGGTTGACCGGCAGCGGGTCGAGCACCTGGGTCGGGATGATATGGTCCGGGATCAGCCGGTCCTCGGCGATCCCGCGCGGCCAGCGCGAGGAATTAAGCCCGAGGAGCCGCACGAAGCGGCGGGGCGATGCCGCGAGCGCGCTGGCCGGCATCCAGGCGACGCAGACGCACGCTTCCAGTCCGTCGTCCTGCTTCAGGGTTTCCAGCGTGGCGTCGATCGAGGCGGCGGGGCCGGCGAGCAGAGCCTTGCGCCAGATCGCCAGCGCGCGGCCCTTGAGGAAGGCTTCTCCGATCTCGCTGGCGGCCTCCGATCCTTTCACAAGGGTCTCGACCGCCGTGCGCAGCGCCGCAACGTGGTCGGCGCCGTCGGGCCAGTCTTCCGGCGTCAGCCGGGCCAGCAGGCGGTTCCAGGCGCCTGGCGTCGAGAGCGGCGCATCGGTCGGCAGCACCCGCAGCCAGCCTTCGGGCAGGGTCTCGAAAGGCCCGCTGTCCCGGCAGAGCGCTGCGAGGCGGCGCAGCCGCGACTGCGACAGGCCGCGAACTACGATGTCGGCCAGCGCCGCAGCCGCCTGGCCCTCGCGAGTGGCGACGGTGCGGATGCCATGGATGAAGTGAAGGTCGATGTTGGCGTCGGCGCGCAGGGCCAGGAAATGATCGTCATAGTCGGCGGGCGAAGCGGTCGCGATGGCGATCTCCGAAGCCGGGACGCCCGAGGCGAGCAGGCTGCGCGCCCAGCGCATCGCCTCAATGGCCTCGTGATAGGCCGTCGCCGCGCTGGCGGCACTGATTCCCGGCGCATGCGCCGGTGCGCGCGCGACCGTGACGCCGGTGCCGCCCAGCCATGCGGGAACGCTCCTCGGACCGGCCGTCCATCGCACGGGGATATGGGCGGTGAGCGCCTGGAGCAGCGGCCGCCAACAGGGCGAGAGTTCGGTAAGGCCGACGATCTCCAACGGGCCGAGGACCGCCGTGGCATGACCGATACGGGCGGTTGCGGCGGTGACGATGTCGAGAGGCCGCATCATGCCGGGCGGAAGCTGGTCGAGGACGGCCGCTTCCAAGCGCGCGATGGCGGCGAGACGCGGATGATCGGCCGAGCGTGCGGCAAGATCGATGCCCGCGCGCCAGGCTTTGTGGAGCGTGTCGGCCGCCGCGTCGATCATGCCGGGAAGAGCCTTGATGCTCTCCAGCTCCCCCATCGGCGTGGCAGGCAAGGCCGCCTGGATGGCCGCGCGCAGGCTCTCGTCGTCGATAGGGCGGGCGAAGCCGCCCGCCAGCCGGACGGCGGCCTGCTCGAAGGACATGATCTGAAGGCCGTGGCGACCGTCGCGGCCTGCTGCTAAGCGGCTCTCTTGCATGGCGAGGCGGCCGTGAACGACCAATGTAGACCGATGCGAGATAGTCATGGCCGTTTGCTCCCGGATACGCTATCAGGTCTGATGACCTGCCGACCTCTCCGTTTGGTTGCTGCTTTTTTGGTGATCGGGGTAACGCCAATCTTCAGTTCAGCCGCAATGGCTGAACTTTGCGCGTGTGTCTCTTCCATGGCGCTACTGGGTAAATGGGCCGGGACCAGCCTTGGTATCTGGTGCTTCCAACGCGAAAGCGCAATCGAAGT
>JAYRLF010000588.1:0-1627 GCA_041905385.1 Allosphingosinicella sp. | reverse complement strand
AGGAAGTCGACATAGCCCATCGCCGCCTCGCGCAGGCCGGCGACCGCGGGGGTGTTGCTTTCGATGATCATATATTCGTTCGGCGCGTGGGCGCCGCTGCCATGGCCGAGGCCGAACTGGCCGGCCGGCTTGCGCAGCGGATCGCCGGTGAAGACGAAGCCCGGCCAGGAGCCGGCGCTGCGCGGGAAGAGCGAGAAGGGAATGTTGTTCCGCGTGAAGACGGCCTGCTGGGCGCGGATCACGCTGCTATTCTCGTCGGTCTCGGTCGGATCGTAGCCGCCGCTCATATTGACCTCGATGTCGCCGAAGCCGTGGCGGGCGAGGTGGGCGCGCAGCTTCGGCAGGCAATCGGCGACGGTCATGTTGGGGACCAGCCTGAGATCGAGCTTGGCGACGCCGCGCGCCGGCAGCACGGTCTTGCCGCCGGGGCCGGTATAGCCGGCGACCAGACCCTCGATGTTGACGGTCGGCTGCGAGGCCAGCCGCTCGAGCGATTCACGCCAGGGCAGATCGTCGATCCAGCGCTGGACGCCGAGCGAGCGCTTCACCTCCTCCTCGCTGCGGGTGCGCGCGGATTCGGCGATCAGCGCCTTCTCGCGGTCGGTCAGCGGCCGGACCCGCTCGAACCAGCCGTCGATCGCCGGCGTGTTGCCGTGGTCGCGGGTCAGCACTTTCAGCGCCTCGACCAGGTGCCAGACCGGGCTGTCGACCTGGGCCTTGAGGCTGGAATGGATGTCGTTGGCGGGTCCCCTGCCCCATTTCTCCCCCGAGGCGACCAGCTCGCATTCGATGATGCCCTTGGCGCCGAGCGTGATGCTGGCGCTGCCATTCGGCGCCTGGCCGTTGGAGGGGATGATGACACCGTCGACGCCGCGCATCGCCGCCAGCACCTCGGGATCGCGCATCACGTTGATGAAATTGGTCGAGCCGATCTCCTCCTCGCCCTCGGCGAGCAGGACCAGGTTGACCGGCAGCCTCTTGTTGGCCGCCTTGAACGCATGGAGCGCCGCGAGGAAGGCGCTCTCCGGCCCCTTCTGGTTGGTGGCGCCGCGGCCGCGGATGGCGCGGCCGAGCCGGTGGTCGAAAATCTGCGCCTCGAGCGGCGGCGAGGTCCATTCCGACGGATCGAACTGCTTGACGTCGTACATGAAGTAAATGCCGACGCTGCGCCGCGCGCCGGCGTCGAGCACGCCGAACACGGCCGGGACGCCGCCGGTCGGCACCTTGCGGACGCCGGTGAAGCCGGCCTCGGTCGCGAGCCGCGCCATATAGTCGGCGCCCTCGGTTATGTTGCGCTGCTCGGCGGCGATGGTCGGCAGCGCGATCCATTGCTGCAGCCGCCGCACCGACTCCTCGAAGCCGGCGTCGACGGCGCGGCGGATCGCCTCGCGGTCGCTGTCGCGGCGGGTCTGGGCGAGGCCCGCGCCGGGTGCGAGCAGGGCCGCGGACGCGGCGGCGGCTTTCAGGACGGAACGGCGGTCGGTGGCGGTGCTGGCGGGCTGGTTGGTCATCATGATCCCCTCTCTTATCCGACGGATTTGAGCAGATCGGGCGAGCCGCTGTCCACCCCGGGTTGACCGCAGGGTCCGGCCCCCTGGAACTCCGGCCACCGCGATCGCGTTGGCCG
>JAYRLF010000587.1:0-1628 GCA_041905385.1 Allosphingosinicella sp. | reverse complement strand
GCCCGCTCGCCATCCACCTTCAGCGCCGAATAATCCGGCGGCAGCTGCGCGATCGGCCCGGTGAAGCGCGGCAGCACGGCTTCGATCTCGGCCAGGGTCGGGCGATGCCCGGATGTCGCTACAGCCGTACCTTCGGCGTCGAGCGTGTCCGTCTCCGTCCCGAATTGAATCGTGAATTCGTATACCTTGTCGGCGTCCAGCATCCGCCCGCTGAGCTTGGTCGCCTCGCCGAGCGCGATCGGGAGCACGCCCGAGGCGAGCGGGTCGAGCGTGCCGCCATGGCCGATCTTCTGCTTCGGATAGCCGGCCTCGCGCAGCACGCGCTTGATCGCGCCCAGCGCCTGGGTCGAGCTCGGTCCGATGGGCTTGTCGAGGATCAGCCAGCCATTCACGGCCGGGCGCTTACCTTAGCGAAAGGGATCTGTCAGTCGTCGTCGCGGGCGAAGCGGTCGAGCCGGCGGTTCAGCTCCGGCACGCTGTAGCGGATGCCGGGCGGCGGCACGCTTTCAGGCGGCGCCGGCGGCACCTTGGCTTGGCCGACGGCGATGAGCGCGAATGCAGTGAACAGCGGACTGACCATCTCTTGCCTCCCCGGCCAGCTTGATGTGGGGATGCCGGCGGAACGTTCAACCGGCGGCGCGGGTCAGGGTCAGCCGCAATTGCTCGGCATCCGCTTCGGCGATCCGCTCCATGAAATGGCGGCGGCACAGGGAGACGTAGAGGTCGTTGCCGCCGATCTCGGTCTGCGCGCCCTGCTTGATCGCCTGGCCCTGCGCATCGACCCGCAGGTTCATCGTCGCTTTGCGGCCGCACTCGCAGATCGCCTTCAGCTCGACCAGATTGTCGGCGAGCGCGAGCAGGGCGCCGCTGCCTTCGAACAGATTGCCCTGGAAATCGGTCCGGAGCCCATAAGCGAGCACCGGAATGTCCAGCTCGTCGCAGACCGAGGCGAGCTGCAGGACATGGTCGCGGGTCAGGAACTGCGCCTCGTCGACCAGGATGCAATGGACCTCGCGCTTCTTGAGCTCCGCCTCTATCTCGGCGCGGATGTCGGTCGCCGCGTCATAGGTGTTGGCCGGCGCCTCGAGGCCGATGCGGGAACCGACCGTGCCGACCGACAGGCGATCGTCGATCGCCGCGGTGTAGAGCATGGTCTGCATGCCGCGCTCGCGATAGTTGAAGTCGGCCTGGAGCAGGGTCGTCGATTTCCCGGCATTCATCGACGCATAATAGAAATAGAGCTTGGCCATCAGCCCAGCGTTTCCACCGCGACAGGGGCGTCGCGCCCGGCGGACTTTGCGAGGCTGCGGTCGAAGGTGACGAAGGCCGACCGCGACCGTGCGGCGACGAGATGGATCATATCGGCCAAGTCTGCACCCTTTCGATATCGACCCACGGCCCAAGCGACGCCAGCGCGCTCGGCGACCGAGACGCTCGGCAATTCCAATATCGCCTCCAACGCATGGACGATCTCGGCCCGCTCCAACCGATAGCGCGAGCCAAGCAGCCATGCGAATTCCAGGAAGACGGTCAGGGGTACGAATGCGCCATCACGAAGGACCGACTCCGCCAGATCCGCTTGCATGGGGTCGTCCCGCATGACGAAACGCGCGAGGAGATTTGTGTCG
>JAYRLF010000167.1:0-8500 GCA_041905385.1 Allosphingosinicella sp. | reverse complement strand
GCGATCATGCCGAGGGAGGATCGCTTCTTCGACATGTTCGAGCGTCATGCCGAGATCCTCGTCGCGGGTGCCGACGCGATGAGTGCGATGCTCGCCGGCGAGGAAGGGATCGAGGAGTCCTGTCGGCGCATCGCCCAGCACGAGCATGCCGCCGACGATGTTACGCGCGATGTACTGGTTGCGGTGCGGCGCTCCTTCATCACACCGTTCGACCGCAGCGCGATCACGGCGCTCACCTCGGCGATGGACGATGCCCTGGACGAGATGTGGCAGACCGCCAAGGCGATCACGCTGTACGAGGTGAGCCGGTTCGAGCCGCAGATGGTCGAGATGAGCCGCCAGGCGGGCGAGGCGGCGCGGCTGGTTCGCGAAGGGATCCCGTTGCTCAGGAATATCGGCCGCAACGCCCATCGCCTCCACCAGATCACCGAGGCGGTCGTCCATCTCGAAGGGCGCGCCGACGAGCTGCACGCGCAGGGCCTGAAGGCGCTCTACAAGGAGCACGGCCAGGAGCGGCCGATGGCCTTCTTCGTCGGCCGCGAGGTCTATAGTCATATCGAACGCGTGCTCGACCGGCTGGAGGATGTGGCCGACGAGATTCAGGGCATCGTGATCGACCACGCCTGATGGAGCCGACCCTCGCCTTCCCGCTGCTGATCGCCTTGATCGGCGTCGCCTTGCTGTTCGACCTGCTGAACGGCCTGCACGACGCCGCCAATTCGATCGCAACGGTGGTGTCGACGCGGGTGCTCAGCCCTCAGGTGGCGGTCGCCTGGGCGGCCTTCTTCAATTTCATCGCCTTCCTCTTCTTCGGCCTCCATGTCGCCGAGACGATCGGCAAGGGCATCGTCAGCGCCGACATCATCGATCCGGCGGTCGTGTTCGGCGCGCTGATGGGGGCGATCGTCTGGAACGTGATCACCTGGCTGCTCGGCATTCCGTCGAGCAGCAGCCACGCCTTGATCGGAGGCCTGCTCGGCGCCGGCATCTCCAAGGGCGGCCTTGCGGTGGTGGAATCGTCGGGCGTGATCAAGACGACCGCCGCCATCTTCCTGTCGCCGACCATCGGCATGCTGGTGGCGCTGCTGCTGGTGATCCTGACCTCATGGCTGTTCAAGCCGGTCCATGCGACCACGGCCGACCGCGCCTTCCGCCGCATGCAATTGCTCTCGGCGGCCGCCTATTCGCTCGGCCACGGCGCCAATGACGCGCAGAAGACGATGGGGATCATCGCCGTCCTGCTCTATTCGCAGGGCATGCTCGGCGGCGAGTTCTACGTGCCTTTCTGGGTGGTGATCTCGGCCCAGCTGGCCATGGGCATCGGCACCCTGCTCGGCGGCTGGCGGATCGTCCACACGATGGGCTCGAAGATCACCCGGCTGACCCCGCACCAGGGATTCTGCGCCGAGACCGGCGGCGCGATCATGCTGTTCTCGGCGACCTGGCTCGGCATTCCGGTCTCGACCACCCATACCATCACCGGCTGCATCATGGGCGTCGGCGCGGCGCGGCGCGCCTCGGCGGTGCGCTGGGGCGTCGCCGGCAATATCGTGATCGCCTGGATCATCACCTTGCCGGCCGCAGGACTGATCTCGGCGCTGTTCTACGGCCTGACGCGGCTGTTCTAGCTCAGAGCAGATTGCTCGAGGGCGTCGAACCCGACATCACCAATATCGCGTCGAAGCCGTGAATAGCCCGTGACAGCTCGGGGTGAAGGTCGCGCGCGGCGCTGCGTGCGATCGGCCTTAGCGGCGCGGTGTCGAACAAGGTGAAGGCGTCCGGCCAGGCTTCGCGCGCGATCAGCTCCATGCCGCCTTGATATTGCTCGCGCCGGCCGGGCCGGTAGCTGTAGCTCTGCGGGTCGAAATTGCTGGTGTCGCTGTCCGGGCCGGCCAGGACGAGCAGGTGAAAGGACTTGCCACCGTCGATCGCGGCCAATTCGGGGGCGAGCGAACCGATGTCGAACGTGTCGGTCGGGTTGAGGCCGCGGATCATGTGCGAGGCGCCGAATTTCAGGAAGGCCCGCGGGCTGCGACCGCCGCTCCGCGCCGCCGACCAGTGGCGCAGGAAATTGCCGCGCAGGAAGGCGGCGCGCCGGACGTTTGAATCCCAGCCGCGCCCGGTCATCCACAGCCGGTTGATCGCGAACGTCTCCTCGAGCGTGTCGAGGATCAGGCGCGCCTCGGCGTCGGCCCGGGGCCAGGCCGTGCGGACGGCGGCGACCAAAGCGGGATCGCCGGAGAAGGAATAGATGAATTGCGGGTTGCGGGTCTCGCGATAGCGCGCCCAGGACGCGCTCGATGCGGATTCGAGCGCCGCCAGCGCCGCCTCGGCGGCGGCCGACTTGCGTTTCGCGCCGAGCCGCCGGATCAGATGGCGGTCGCCGCCCACCTCATAATCCATGCCCCACAGGAATGGCCGACCGCCGGGCAAGGCCGCGCGGGCGGCGGCGAGCCATTCCGATTCCTCGCGCAGGCCAAAAAAGGCGACCCTCGAGCCTTCGTCGGCGAACAGCCGCCGCAGGCCGTCGAGCCCGCCGTCGAGCAGCGCCCGGTCGAGCGCCTCCGCCATCGGCGGCGAAATCTCGATGCCGACCTGGCGATAGCCGGACGGCACCAGCTCCCGGAACAAGGCGGCCGCGAGCTTCGGATTTTCCGAAATGCCATGTTCCTCGCCGAGCAGGAAATATTGGGCGTCGCGGCCGCGGGCGAGGAGCATGTCCCAGGCCGGCCCGGAGAATCGTCCGTCGCGATGATCGAGCCGGTGCCGGGCACTCCGCGCCGTGGCGGCGAGCCGGTCGGCGCGGCTGGGCTGGGCGGCGGCCGGCGGCTGGGCGCCGGCGGAAGAGAGCAGGGCCGGTGCGGCGGCGCCCACCAGCCCGGCGCCGACAATCAGGTTGCGGCGGTCGATCCTCATGCGTGATGTCCCCTGCGTGATCCGATCACGCCCCCTGTGTTGTCATAGTAACACAGTGCGCCGCAGTCAACATTCGACGACGTTGACGGCGAGGCCGCCGAGGCTCGTCTCCTTGTAGCGCTCGTTCATGTCGAGCCCGGTGCGGCGCATCGTCTCGATCACCTGGTCGAGGCTGACCCGATGCTCGCCGGTGCCGACCAAAGCGAGGCGCGACGCCTCGATCGCCTTGATCGCGCCGACCGCGTTGCGCTCGATGCAGGGCACCTGGACCAGCCCGCCGACCGGATCGCAGGTCAGGCCGAGATTGTGCTCCATGCCGATCTCGGCGGCATTCTCGACCTGCGCCGGCGTGCCGCCGAGCGCGGCGGTCAGGCCGGCCGCCGCCATCGAGCAGGCGACGCCAACCTCGCCCTGGCAACCGACCTCGGCGCCGGAGATCGAGGCATTCTCCTTGAACAGCGATCCGATCGCCGCCGCGGTGAGGAGGAAGGTCCGCGTCCCCTCGTCGGTCGCGCGCGGGGTGAAGCGCTGATAGTAACGCAGCACCGCCGGGACGATCCCGGCCGCGCCGTTGGTCGGCGCGGTGACGACGCGGCCGCCCGCGGCATTCTCCTCATTGACCGCCAGCGCCCACAGATTGACCCAGTCGATCACGGTCAACGGGTCCTGCAGGGCCCGCTCGGCCCGCTCGGTCAGCAGCCGATGCAAGGCCGGCGCGCGCCGCTTCACCTTGAGCCCGCCGGGCAGCACCCCGTCGACCGCCATGCCGCGGTCGATGCAGGCCGACATCGCCGCGGCGATGTCGTCGAGCTTCCTGTCGATCTCGGCGTCGGTCAGCGCGGTCCGCTCATTGGCGCGGGCGACCGCCGCGATGTCGAGCTGCTCGCGCTCGGCTATGGCCAGCAATTGCGCGCCCGAGTTGAACGGGAAGGGCGCGTCCCAAGCGCCCTCCGGCGGGGCATTGCGGGCGACATCGGCCTCGTCGACGATGGCGCCCCCGCCGACCGAATAGGTGACCTGGGTCTCCTCGCTGCCGTCCGTCATTGTCGCGGTGAAGCGCATGCCGTTGCTATGGTGCGGCAGTCGCTCGCGCTGGTTGAAGCGAAGGTCGCGTTGCTCGTCGAAAGCAATCTCGCGCGCGCCACCGAGCATGAGCCTTCCGGTTTGCCGGATCGCTTCAACGGTCAACTCCGCCAGATCGGGATCGATCGTGTCCGGCCGGTCGCCGGACAGGCCGAGCAGGACGGCGCGGTCCGTGGCGTGCCCCTTGCCGGTCAGCGCGAGCGAACCGTAGAGGTCGACCTCGACCCGCTCGGTCGCCGCGAGCAGATTCCTGGCGCGCAGGGTCTCGACAAAGCGGCAGGCTGCGGTCATCGGGCCCATCGTGTGTGAGCTCGACGGACCGACGCCGATCTTGAACAGGTCGAACGTGCTGCAGACCAAGGCCAACCTCCCGGCGCGGGGGCATGGACCCGATGACCGGCCAAGACAAGCGGGGCAGGCCAGGACATTGGCTGCGACGTCTTGCGCCGGCACGCCAAGCGGCGTTCAATAGAGGGATGGACGTGACGGGCTCAGGGCATCGCTTCGACCTTGCCGAGACGATGGCGTTCGATCCGCATGGCGGCATCGCCGAGCTCGAGCGGCATCTCGACCGGATGCGGCGCAGCGCCGCCGCGCTCGGCTTCGCCTTCAACCATCACGAGGCGCGCAACGAGCTGCAGGCTGCGACCTTCCGCGCCGGGCCGAGCCTGGTGCGGCTGCTGCTGTCGCCGAGCGGCGCGATGGCGATCGAATTGCGGCCGCGCCCTGACCTGCCAGCTCAGCCGGTTGCGGTCGCGATCGTGCCGGCGCCCGCGCCTGCGGGCGACGATCGGATCCGCCACCAAACCAGCGACCATAGCCTTCACGAAGCTGCGCGCCGCCGGGCCGGGACGTTCGAGGTGCTGTTCCGGGATCCGGACGGCTATCTGACCGAGGGCAGCTTCACCAATCTGTTCGTTGAGCGGCGCGGGAAGCTGGTCACGCCGCCGCTGTCGCGCGGCCTCCTGTCCGGGGTGCTGCGGTCGCGCCTGCTCGACGAGGCCCGCGCCGAAGAGGCCGACCTGACCGAGGCCGACCTTGCCGACGGCTTCAAGATCGGCAGCAGCGCGCTCGGCCTGATCGACGCGAAACTGGTCAGCGCCAATTCAGGCGCGCGGGGCTAGGGGCGCCGCCATGCAGATCGATCGCAGGGCCCTTTTGCTCGGCGCCGGCGGCGCCGCCTTGTGCGGAGTCGGCGGCTTCATGCTGCTTGGCGGCCGGCCGGCGGAAGCCCAAAAGGGCCGCTTCCCGTTCAGTCTGTCCGACGCCGAGTGGCGCCGCCGGCTCGGGCCGCAGCGTTATGCGATCCTGCGCGAAGCCCATACCGAGCGGGCCGGGACCAGCCCGCTCAACAACGAACATCGCCGCGGCACCTTCCATTGCGCCGGCTGCGCGCTGCCTTTGTTCGCCTCCGCCACCAAGTTCGAAAGCGGCACCGGCTGGCCGAGCTTCTGGAGGCCGCTGCCGCGCGCGGTCGGCACCAGCACCGACAGCAGCTTCGGCATGCGCCGAACCGAGGTCCATTGCGCCCGCTGCGGCGGTCATCTCGGCCACGTTTTCAACGACGGCCCGCGCCCGACCGGCCTGCGCTATTGCATCAACGGCCTGTCGCTGACCTTCCGGGCCGCCTGATTCGGCTCATTCCGCGCGTCTGTGCGGTGGAGCTATCGATTGTTGCACGCGAAGACGCGAAGGGTTCGTGACGGTCTAGGCTTGTGTGCTCTTCTGAGGAATCCCGATTTTTGGCGCTCTGCGCGCGCGAGATCGCAGAGACGCAGAGATGCCGTGTCTCATGGCGGCGCAGCCGACTTTCCGATTCTGCCTGGTAGAATGGGCGCTCTGCGCCGGGAAAGTCTCAGACCCTCCGCGTCTCTGCGTCCTCTGCGCCCTCCGCGCGAAAAAACGGGAAGCCGACCTACGTCGCGCCGCTTCCGAAAGAGGCTCAGCTTCTTCGCGCCTTCGCGTCTTCGCGTGAAATATTTTGCCCCTCTGAACCGGTCAGGCGGCGAGGGGAAAGCGCAGTAGGCGGTCCGCGACCGGCACCAGGGCTTCGGCCGGTTTGCCGACGGCGCGGACGATTTCGGGATGGGTGGCGTCGAGGCCGCCGGTCAGGGCGCCGAAGGCGGGCAGGATCAGCTTGTGCGCGGTCGCGACGAAGCAGCGGCGCGATACCAGGCGGCCGCGATGGCTGATCCGCAGCTTGGGGTGGAAATGGCCTGACAGTTCCGGGCGGCCTTCGGCCGGATCGGCTTCGTGCCGCAGCACCAGGCCGTCGACCTCGGCCTCCTCGACGATCCGACCGCCGCAATGGTCGGCAAAGCCCGGATCGTGATTGCCGATGATCCAGGTCCAGGCCGTCGCCGCGGTCAGCCCGGTCAGCGTGTGGCGGGCGCGGGCCGGCAGCCGGTCGCAGCCATTTTTGTCGTGGAAGCTGTCGCCGAGGCACCAGATCTCCCGCGCGCCGGTGGCGGCGACGATCGCGTTCAGGTCGGCGAGGGTAGCGAGACTGTCATAGGGCGGCAGCATCTGGCCGCCGCGGGCGAACCAGCTCGCTTTCTCCAGGTGGAGGTCGGCGACCAGCAGCGCCGCGCGCGCCGGCCAGAACAGCGCGCCCTGCGGCAACGCCACCAGCTCATGACCACAGAACGAAAAGCGAACCATTGCCCCGCTATAAAGCGGGTGCAGCCGCGTTCAAGCGATTGGAAAGCTTATCGCTGGGCGTTTGCGACGGACGGCGCCGGCGACGGCGCGGCCTGGATCGAATCGGCGTGGGTCGCGAAGAACAGGGCGCCGCCCAGGATGAAGCCCTGGCCGACCAGCACGAACGGATTTTGCAATTTCTTCCAGAGGTTCATCGGTCCGTTCCGTCTCGTCTGTCTTCGCTGCACTTCCGGGTTCGACGCGATTCGCGGCCGTTAACCCAATTCGGGTGGAATGCGCTGTGCCGCGCCAATCCTAAACACTCGCTGAATCAGCCAGCCGATTCCGACCAAGATGCCGATTCGGGCGACGAAAATGCCGGCGCCGGAACGAATCCGGCGCCGGTCATGTCTCGGTTTCAGGCGGTCTGGCTCTCCTCGACCGGCGATTCGCTGCGCGATTCGCCCTTCGGCTGAGCCTCGATCGTTTCGGTCGCGCCGCTGCCGATATCGATCTTGCGCGGCTTCATCGCCTCGGGAATCTCGCGGACCAGCTCGATCGTGAGCAGGCCGTCGCGCAGATCGGCGCCGGTCACCCGCACGAAATCGGCGAGCTCGAAGCGGCGCTCGAAGGCGCGGGTGGCGATCCCGACATGCAGGAAATTGCCGTCGCGGTTGCGGGTGTCGGCGCGGCGGCCGGTGATCACCAGCATGTTCTGCTGGGCCGTGATGTCGATGTCGTCACGCTTGAAGCCGGCGACGGCGAGCGTGATCCGGTAGCTGTCGTCGCTGAGCTTCTCGATGTCGAATGGCGGATAATTGTCCTGGTCGACCCGGCTCGCATTTTCGAGATAGTCGAACAGCCGATCGAAACCGACGGTGGCACGGCGATAGGGGGAAAAGTCCAAGCCTCTCATTGATGTCCTCCATTGAGCAACATGTCAGCGAGGTGCGTCCCGGATGCGGCGACGTCCTCGCGCCGCGGGGCCGGTCATGATGGAGCCGGCGCTGCGGCGATGCTGATCTAGTCAAGCTCGCCGGGGCTTCAAGCCCGCGGCGCCAGCGCGTCTGCGACCAGCCGACGCAAATCGTCGACGCCGAACGGCTTGCGCAGGATCGGCACGTCGCAGCCGACGGCCTCCTCGATCTGATCGCTCTCCGAATAGCCGGTCACGAAGGCGATCGGCAGGGCGCCATGGCGTTCGCGGATGAGCGCGGCGAGCTGGGCGCCGTTGAGCCCGGGCATGGCGAAATCGACCAGCACCAAATCGGGCCTCGGACCTTCAAGAGCGGCGAGCGCCGGCTCGGCGCCGTCGACCGCCTCGATGAGGAAACCCTGGCCTTCGAGCAGATCGGCGAGAAAGCTGCGGACGTCATCGTCATCGTCGACGATCAGGATCCGCGCGCCGCGGTTGGCGGGTTCGACCGGTTCGTCGGACAGGTCTGTCGTGGGCTCGTGCGGGGGCGGCGCTTCGACGCTGGGGAAGAGCAAGGTAATCACCGTCCCTTCGCCCTCGCGCGAGGCGATGCGGACGGTGCCGCCGGACTGGTGGACGATGCCGTAGACCTGGGCGAGGCCGAGGCCGGTGCCCTTGCCGAACGGCTTGGTCGAAAAGAATGGCTCGGCGGCCCGGCTGGCGACCTCCGGCGACATGCCGTGGCCGGTATCGGCGACCTTGATGAACGCATAATCGCCGGCCTCGATGTCGCCGTCGCCGGGTTCGCTGGCCAGGCCGGTCGAGATCGACAGGGTGCCGCCGTCCGGCATCGCGTCGCGCGCATTGATGGCGAGATTCAGGATCGCGTTCTCGAGCTGGTTCTCGTCGCACAGCGCGCTGATGCAGCGCGGGTCGAGGTCGGTG
>JAYRLF010000166.1:8158-8549 GCA_041905385.1 Allosphingosinicella sp. | reverse complement strand
GGAGCGGCGCATCGCCTCGGCGTCCGCCTCGGGGATGCCGAGCTGGTCGCCGGTGGCGAGCGAGGCGGCGATGCCGCCCTCCCCGCCCGGCAAACTCGAGCGGATGTGGGCGGAGAGACGCTGGCGCCAGTCGGCGAGCCGGGCGCGCCAGCTGAGTTCCGAGGCGGGCGTGACCAGGCGGATCTCGTTGCCGCGTCCAATGCCGCCGATCCGCTGGAACCAGGCGGTGCGCGCGAAATCATAGCCGCCCGGCGCCTGGGCCGGGGTCGGCGGCATCATCCAGGCGCTGATCTCGACTACGCCGCCGGGGACAAGGCCCGAGACGATCTTCTTCTCGTCGAAATTGATCCGCAGCCGATAGGGCATGCCGGCGCCGTCGGGCCGGACGATC
>JAYRLF010000166.1:0-8148 GCA_041905385.1 Allosphingosinicella sp. | reverse complement strand
GCCGCACCGCTTCCTCCGCCGCCATCACCTGGACGGTCTCGATCCGACCGGTGAAAGTCAGGCTCGACTCGCGGGTGATGCGCGGCGCGGCTGCCCGCTCGGCCTGCCACCAGATCAGGCCGCAGCCGATCGCGGCGGCGAGGCCGAAGATTGCCAGCGCCCGCGCCCAGCGGCTGCGGCCGGCGGTGGTGACGAGGCCGACCGGCAGGGCGAGCGCTGCGAGCAGGAAGGCGATCCAGGCGTCGCGGTCGGGCAGCCAGAACCAGGCGGCGATGCCGAGGATCAGTCCGACCGGGAGCCAGAGCGGGAGCTGGTCCTTCTCGGCTTCGAACAGACGTTCGAGCCGCCCGTTCAGGAGGGGCGGCAGCCGCCAACGACGCAGCCTTGGTGGCGGCGCATCCGCTATGCTAGGGGCCGCTGCGTCACCGGTCGCCATGCGGCCCATCCTTGGAGAATGAGCGCGTGAGCGCAATCCACGTCGTCACCCGATTTGCGCCCTCGCCCACCGGTTTCCTCCATATCGGCGGCGCCCGCACGGCGCTGTTCAACTGGCTTTATGCGCGCCGGCATGGCGGCCGCTTCCTGCTGCGGATCGAGGATACCGACAAGGCGCGCTCGACCCAGGCGGCGATCGACGCGATTCTCGACGGGATGAAGTGGCTCGGCCTCGACTGGGACGGCGACGCCTATTTCCAGTCGCATTTCGCCGAGCGCCACGCCGCAGTCGCCAACGAGCTGCTCGCCAAAGGCGCCGCGTACAAGTGCTGGATGACCCAGGAGGAGCTGGCGGCGGCGCGCGAGGAGGCGCAGGCCGCACGCAAGCCGTTCCGGATCCGCAGTCCCTGGCGGGACCGCGACGACGGGCCGGCCGACCAGCCCTTCGTGGTCCGGCTGAAGGCGCCGCAAGAGGGCGAGACCACGATCGACGACCAGGTGCAGGGGCCGGTGACGGTCCAGAATGCGGAGCTCGACGATTTCGTGCTGCTGCGCTCGGACGGGACGCCGACCTATATGCTCGCGGTCGTGGTCGACGATCACGACATGGGTGTTACCCACGTGATTCGCGGCGACGACCATCTCAACAACGCCTTCCGCCAGCTGGTGATCATCCGGGCGATGGGCTGGCCCGAGCCGGTCTATGGCCATGTGCCGCTCATCCACGGGTCGGACGGCGCCAAATTGTCCAAGCGGCACGGCGCGCTCGGGGTCGAGACCTATCGCGACGAGCTCGGCTTCCTGCCCGAGGCGCTGTCCAATTATCTGCTCCGCCTCGGCTGGGGCCATGGCGATGACGAGATCATCAGCCGCGAGGATGCGGTGCGCTGGTTCGGACTCGACCATGTCGGCCGCTCGCCATCGCGCTTCGACATGAAGAAGCTCGAGAATCTCAACGGCCATTATCTGCGCGAGGCCGATCCGCGGCGGCTGGCGACGCTGATCGACCACCGGATCGAAGGCGCGCTCGGGCGCGGGCTCGACGCGCGGGACGTCGATTTGGTCGCAAAGGCGATGCCGGTGCTGACGCCGCGGGCGAAGGACCTCGGCGAGCTGGCCGAAGGCGCCCTGTTCCTGTTCCGCCAGCGGCCGCTGGACGTGGACGAGAAGGCGGCGGCTTTGCTAGAAGACGGCGCGCGAGACCTGCTTGCCCGCGTCCATGCCGCGCTGTCCGCGGCGAACGAGTGGACGGTCGAGGCGACAGAGCAGGCCGTGCGGGAGGTTGCCGAGGCCGAAGGAGTGAAGCTTGGACAGGTGGCGCAGCCGCTCCGCGCGGCGCTCACCGGACGGGCGACGTCTCCGGGGATTTTCGATGTGCTGGTGCTGCTCGGGCGGGAGGAAAGCCTCGCCCGGATCGCCGACCAGATGACGGGGAAGGGACAATAAGATGGCGGACAAGGCCAGCCTCACGATCGGCGACAAGAGCTTCGACTATCCGACCATGTCGGGCACGGTCGGGCCGGACGTGATCGACATCCGCAAGCTCTACGGCCAGGCGGACGTGTTCACCTACGATCCCGGCTTCACCTCCACGGCGAGCTGCCAGTCCGAGATCACCTATATCGACGGCGACGCCGGCGTGCTGCTGCACCGCGGCTATCCGATCGACCAGCTCGCCGAGAATTCGACCTTCATGGAGGTCGCCTATCTGCTCCTCTACGGCGAGCTGCCGAAGAAGGAGGAGCTCGAGAAGTTCACCCACACGATCACCCGCCACACGATGCTGCACGAGCAGCTCGCGACCTTCTATCGCGGCTTCCGGCGCGACGCGCATCCGATGGCGATCATGTGCGGCGTGGTCGGCGCGCTCTCCGCCTTCTACCACGATTCGACCGACATCACCGATCCCAAGCAAAGGATGATCGCCTCGCACCGGCTGATCGCCAAGATGCCGACGATCGCGGCGATGGCCTATAAATATTCGGTCGGTCAGCCGTTCATGTATCCCCAGAACAACCTGACCTACACCGGCAATTTCCTGCGCATGACCTTCGGCGTCCCGGCCGAGCCCTATGAGGTCAATCCGGTGATCGAGCGGGCGATGCGGCGGATCTTCATCCTCCACGCCGACCACGAGCAGAACGCCTCGACCTCGACGGTGCGGCTGGCCGGCTCGTCCGGGGCCAATCCGTTCGCCTGCATCGCGGCCGGCATCGCCTGCCTGTGGGGGCCGGCCCATGGCGGCGCCAACGAGGCGGCGCTCAACATGCTGCGCGAGATCGGGCGGCCCGAGCGGATCCCGGAATATGTCGCCCGCGCCAAGGACAAGGACGATCCGTTCCGGCTGATGGGCTTCGGCCACCGGGTCTACAAGAATTACGATCCGCGCGCGAAGGTGATGCAGAAGACCGCCGAGGAGGTGCTGAACGAGCTCGGTATCTCCGACCCGGTGCTCGACACCGCCCGCGAGCTCGAGCAGGTCGCGCTCAAGGACGATTATTTCATCGAGAAGAAGCTCTACCCGAACGTCGATTTCTATTCCGGCGTGATCCTGTCGGCGATCGGCTTTCCGACGACGATGTTCACCGCCTTGTTCGCGCTCGCCCGCACGGTCGGCTGGGTCGCGCAATGGAACGAGATGATCGCCGATCCCGAGCAGAAGATCGGCCGCCCGCGCCAGCTCTACACCGGGCCGGCGCAGCGCGATTATGTGCCGGTGGATCGGCGCTAGCCGAGGGGTCAGCTGACCGCGATCACCCGCTCCATCGTCGCGATGCTGGCGTTGAGGTCGTCGCACATGGTGCGGCATCTCTGCTCGAGCGGGGTCTTGCTGAGCAGATTGCCGCTCTCGAACCGGTTCGTGCCCCACAGGCCGACGAGGACGTAGCGCGGGCCGCAATAGAAATAGGTCCGCTCGATCGCCCGCAGCTCGGTGAGCAGGCCGCGGATCTCCGGAGTCAGGATGGCGCGCGCCTGGTCGACGTCGCTCGCCATCACCTCGAAGCTGGACTCGAACGCAGGATCGTCGCCGAGCTCGACCAGGCGGGCCTGCGCCTTGAAGCCCGGAAACTCGACCGACGTCATTCCTGACAGGATCGATCCCAGCACGCCGCCGCTGCGCGGCCGCACCGCGACCACGCCGGAACCGGGAGCGGTGCGCTCGATCGCGAACATCTGGCCGGTGAAATCGGTGACCGTCTTCTTGTTGTCGTCATTGCCGGTTTCGTGGCTGAGACCCATTTCGAAGAAAGCGAGCTTGCGGTTTCCCTCCAGCTCACCCTCGAACAGGTCGGTGACGCGCGGCGTCCCCTGCATGCTGAACAGGAAGGCCTGGGCTTCGTCCATCACCGGATGCGAATCGATGTCGCGGGCGTAGCGCAATTCGGCGACCCGCGCCGATTCGCCGAGGATGCCGTCCTTGAGCGCGTCGTTGACGCTCATCAGGCCCCAATTCGCGGTCACCCAGGTGGCGATGCCGCCGAGCATCAGGATGATGACGCCGACGATCGCCAGGTCGCGCTGCCAGAAGAACCAGAACTGGCCGGCGAGGATCAGGGCGCCGACCGGCAGCACGATCCAGAAGCGGCGCGCGGCCGCCTGCCGCTTCGCCTCGATGCCCGCCAGGCCGGCCTGCACCGCCGGTGCCCGCTTGAGTCGGTCGAAATCCTCGTCGGTCAGTGCGCGCATGTCTTTCCCCCCTTCCCTAGGCCGGACTATGCGACGAACCGGGCCCCGTGGGGAGTCGCTGCGTGTCAGCTAGGCGGTTAGGAACGCGCGCATCGCGGCAAGAAAGCGCGGCCAGGCGGGCTCGTCGGCGAGCAGGATATGATTGTCGCCGTCGAGCGGGACGAAGGCGGCGCCGGGAATTACTCGGGCGAGCTCCTCGCCGCACGCAAAAGGGATGATCTGATCGCCGCGCGCATGGGCGACCAAGGTCGGAACGCGCACCTGCCCGAGCAGCGACGAGACGTCGATCGACCCGAGCACGCGCTGCAGCCGCTCCGCATTTTCGGGCGAGGTGGAGATACGCTGCAGCTCGTTGAACCAGTCGAGCTGCTCGGTGGTGCCGCCGGGGATGTAGAGGCTCGAGAACATTTGCCGGAAAATCGGATTGTCGCTGCCCCAGCCGGTGCGCGAGAGCACGACCATCGCCTCGCGTCGCGCCAAGTCTTCGCCGCTCAGCCGCAGCAACCAGCCGCGCGCATAGCCGCCGAGCAGCACCATCCGACGCACACGTTCCGGATGTTTCAGAGAATAAGCGATCGCCACCGCGGCCCCTTGCGAAATGGCGAACAGGTCGAAACGCTCGAGCCCGGCCTCGTCGACCACCGCCTCGAGATCCTCGACGAAGGCGTCGAAGGAAAGCCGGGGCACGGCCCAGTCGGACAGGCCGTTGCCGCGCTCGTCATAGCGGATCACGCGATGATCGCGCAGCAGCTCGACCATCCAGTGACGCCAGATCGGGCTGACCCAGTCGAATTCGAGATGGTTGAGCCAATTGGCGGTCTTCACCAGCGGCATGCCCTCGCCCACCGCCGACCAGGCCAGCCGCGTGCCGTCGCGGGTCCGGCAGGAGCGGACCTGCTGGCGCGGCAGATCGGGCGGATGCGCGCGCGCCAGCCGCCGCCACTGGGCGGGCGGCTTGCCGAACTGGCGCTTGAAGGCGCGGTTGAAGGCCGCTTCGCTGCCGAAGCCGACCCGAAAGGCCACTTCGGCGATCGACTCGGCGCCGTCCCGGAGCCGATCCGCCGCCTGGCGCAGCCGCCAGCGCGTGCAATAGCGCATCGGCGGCTCGCCCAGATGCTCCTGGAAGCGATTGCACAAAGCGGTGCGTGAGACGCCGGCGCAGCGAGCCAGGCCGGCGACGTCGAGCGGCTCGGCATAACGGGTATGGATCAGCTCGAGCGCGCGCGACAGGACGGCGTCCGGCGCCGGTTGGCGCTGCTCCTCCGGGCCGACTAGATGGGCTGAGGACATGGACGATCCTGGCCTGGTGGCGTCTGGATCAAATTATCGGACGTCCCGGTCATTGGCAACGCGGCAGCCGGGAGCGAGACTCCAACGCTGCGGAACCTCAAACGGGAGCTGCGCCATGTCACGTTGGGCCACGCTCGTCTTCGCCATCCTCTGCTACCTGATCTTCTTCGCGACCTTCCTCTATCTGATCGCGTTCGTCGGCAATGTGCCGGGCGCGCCGGTCACGGTCGATCGGGGCCTCGACGCGCCATTCGCGACCGCGCTGCTGCTCGACGCCGCTTTGATCGTCCTGTTCGCGGTCCAGCATTCGGGGATGGCGCGGCGCGCGTTCAAGAGCTGGTGGACGCGGATCGTGCCCCCTCAGGTCGAGCGGAGCCTCTATGTGCTGGCCGCGAGCTTGGTGCTGATCCTGCTGTTCGCGCTGTGGCGTCCGATCCCGGGCGAGATCTGGTCGCTCAGCGATCCGATCGGCCGGATAGCAATGTGGACGCTGTTCGCGCTGGGCTGGGGAATCGTGCTGCTCAGCACCTTCCTGATCAACCATTTCGAGCTGTTCGGGCTGCAGCAGGCCTGGTTCAATTTAAGGCAGCGGCAAGGGGCGGCGCCGGAATTCCGCCAGCCTTTCCTCTACAGGCTGGTCCGCCATCCGCTCTATCTCGGCTTCTTCATCGCGCTTTGGGCGGCGCCGGTGATGACGATCGGCCATATGCTGCTCGCCGGCGGCCTGTCGATCTGGATGCTGATCGCGATCCAGATGGAGGAACGCGATCTGGTCGACCTGTTCGGCGAAAGATACGAAAGCTACCGCCGGAGCGTCGGCATGATCGTGCCGTTCATCGGCCGCCGCGCCTGAGCGCGATCAGGCCTCGCGCCGCAGCGGCAGGGTGAAGGTGAAGCGGGCGCCCTGCCCCGGCGCGCTGTCGACCGAGATGTCGCCGCCCATCGCGCGTGCGAGCCGGCGGGCGATGTAGAGGCCGAGGCCGCTGCCGCCCGGCTCGGTCGGGTCGACCCGCTCGAACTTCTCGAAGATCCGATCCTGATCGGCCTCGGCGATGCCCTTGCCCTGGTCGGCGACGATGACCGCGGCGAGATCGCCCTCCTGCTCGGTGCGGATCCAGACCTGGCCGCCTTCGGGCGTGTAGCGAATCGCGTTGGTGATGAGGTTCATCAGCACCTGCAGCGCGCGGGTGAAATCGCCGGTGGCGGGCAAAGCGTCGGCATCGTCCGGCCCGTCGATCCGCACCCTGAGGTCGGCGGCGCGGACCGCGAGCAGGCCGGCGGCGCGGCGGGCGATGTCGGCAAGATCGAGCGGCTCGATATCGGGCGCGAAATCGGGCCGCTCGATCGCCTGCAGGTCGACGAGATCGTCGACCAGCGAGAGCAGATGCCGGCCCGCGGCGGCGATGTCGGCGGCATAGCCGGCATAATCGCGCCGCAACGGGCCTTCGGGCTGCTCGCGCAGCCGTTCGGCATTGTCGACGATATGCTTCAAGGGCGAGCGCAGCGCCTGGTCGAGCCGCTCGCCGAAGGCGACGCTGGTGCGCGGCCGTTCGGCCGCAGCGCCCGCGCCCTTGGCCGGCGCGCGCAGGCTGACCGCGGCGCCGCGGAAGCCGGCGAAGCGGCCCATGCCGTCGATCAGCGGCACGCCGGAGAGGAGGTAGCGCGCCTTGCGGCCGGCGCGCAGCTCGGCGACCTGGCCTTCGAACCGGCCATGCTCGGCGAGCGCGGTGAGCAAGGGCAAGGCGCCCTTTTCATCCTCGCGGAAGCGGAACAGGCGGGTGAGCGGCTTGCCGACCAGCTCCGCGGCGGTCCGGCCGATCGCGGCTGCGGCGCCGGCGGAGAGCGCGGTCAGGCGGAGCGCGTCGTCCGTCTCCCAGGTCCAGTCGGCGGCGGCACGCAGGAAATCGGCCTCGCGCTCGGCCGGCAATGCCGGCGCCTCGGTCTGGGCGGGACGTTCGGACCAGCCGGTGATCGAGAGCGCGACCTCATTGCCGTCGGGCTCGGCCCGGACCCAGAGGTCGACGTCATGATCGCCGTCGGCGGCGATGGCGGCGCGCGAGACGGTGATGCCGAGACGATGGGCGAGCCGCGCCAGAGCGGCGATCTGGGGCACGGAGAGCAGGCCGCCGTCGCTGCCGCCGGCGCGGCGGTGCAAGGCGGCGAGCGGCGGGTCGGCCGCGAGCAGGCGGCCCTGGCCGTCGACGCGGCCCGTGACCGGCCGTTCCTCGAGGTCGACCTGGCTCATGCGGCTTCCGCCGGCCGGGCGCGGGTCGAGATGCGGGCGACGCTGGCGCGATAGGCGGGATCGGCCTGCCAGAGCCGCAGCACGTCCTGCGCAGCCGCGCGGTCGACCGTGTCGAACAGTTCGAGCTGGGCCGCGGTCGCCTCGCCCTCGGCGCCGGACAGTAGCGGCCCGCGGGCGTTGAGGGCGAGCAGGATCGTAGCCGCCTGTTCGCGCTCGAGGCCGGCCGCGCGCAGCAGCAGCGCCGGGCCGCGGCCGCGCGGATCGGACAGGACTTCCCAGGCGGCGACCTGGTCGAGCGCGCACAAGGCGGCGATGCCGGCGACGAACAAGGGCAGCATGCCGTCGGCCAGAGCGCGGGCGAGCGCCTCGCCGTCGAGGCGGCCGGCCTGCTGGAGACGGTGGGCGAGCCGCAATGCGCGCGATTCCAGGCTCTCGCCTTCGTCATAGGAGGCGATCGCGGCCAGCGCCGCCTCCTCGACCGCCGCGTCGAC
>JAYRLF010000586.1:1109-1644 GCA_041905385.1 Allosphingosinicella sp. | reverse complement strand
TCGGCGACGACCTTTTTCTTGTCGAATTCGGCGTGATGCGGGCGGGCCATCAGAGGAGACCGGCATGGACGAGCGCCGTATCGACGGCGCGCCGGCTCGCATCGGAGGGCGGCGTCATCGGCAGGCGCAGAGCGGCGGGGAAGTCGGGACGGACACGGTTGAGCGCATATTTGACAGGACCGGGTGAAGCATCGGTGAACAGCGCCGCGTGCAGCGGATAAAGCCGATCCTGCAGCGCAAGAGCCGTTTCATAATCGCCGCGCCCGCAGGCCGCCTGGAACTCTGCGCAAAGCCTCGGCGCCACATTGGCCGTGACCGAGATGCAGCCCGCACCGCCCATCGCGTTGAAGCCCAGCGCGAGGTCGTCATTGCCGGACAATTGGACGAAGCCGTCGCCACAGACGGCGCGTTGCATCGAAACGCGCGCCAGATTGCCGGTTGCATCCTTGACGCCGACGACATTGGCGATCCGTGCGAGGCGCGCCATCGTCTCGACGGCGATGTCGGTGACGGTTCGCGACGGAACGGTGTATAG
>JAYRLF010000586.1:0-1099 GCA_041905385.1 Allosphingosinicella sp. | reverse complement strand
AAATGGGCGTAGATCCCCTCCTAATTCGGCCGGTTGTAATAAGGAGGCACGTGCAATGCCGCATCGGCGCCTTCTTCCCGCGCCGCGCGCGTGAGCGCGATCGCGCGCGCCGTATCGTTGGCGCCGCATCCGGCGATCACCGGGACTCGTCCCGCTGCGACATCGACGCAGGCAGCAATGACCTGTCGATGTTCCGCCGAATCGAGCGTCGCCGATTCGCCGGTCGTACCGCAGGGCACGAGCCCCTGACTCCCCTCCTGGATCTGCCATTCGACGAACGACCGGAAAACGGCTTCATCAAACGCTTCGTCGCGAAACGGCGTCACCAGGGCGGGGATCGACCCCTGAAACATTCAATGTCTCCTTCACCCCGGCGCAGCCTGTGCCATAAGAAAATTTCCAGCTGGCGTCGGGGGACGTTCAGTGTCTGATAAGGAGGGGCGCGTCATTCTGTCCAGCATGCGTAACGGAGCGGGTCTGGTTCTTCTTCTCAGCGGGTCGATGGCGGCGGCAGCCGCGGCCTCGCTCGTGCCCAATATAAGCCTGCCGGCGCCCACGGCGATCAGCCGCGCGATCCTGCCGGTCGCAGCCAGTGCCCAGTCGGCCGCGCCTTCTGCACCGACGCCGGCCATCGCCGCCTCGGTCGCGCGCTGGAACAGCCTGCGCCAGACCGATGGCCTGCCCTTCACCGCATATTCCTCCTTTCTGCTGACCCATCGAGACTGGCCCGGCGAGGCCGCGCTGCGCCGCTCCGCCGAGCAGGCATTGGGCCGCGAGACCGCTCCTCCATCCGAGGTCATCCGTTTCTTCACGACCTTTCCGCCGCTGACCGCCACCGGCCATGCCCAGCACGCCTTTGCGTTGCTCTCCAGTGGCCGACCGGACGAGGCGCGCGCCGCGGCGAGATCGGCCTGGACGACCGGAGTGATGCGCGAAGAGGTCGAGCAAAGGCTGCTGGGCGCTTTCGGCGGGGCGCTCGGACAGGCTGACCACGACCGGCGGATGGAGGTTCTGCTCGGCAATGGCGACACGCAGAGCGCGGGCCGGACCCTGGCCTGGGCTTCGGCGGCGCGCCGGCCGCTCTATGAGGCCCGCCTCG
>JAYRLF010000165.1:0-8637 GCA_041905385.1 Allosphingosinicella sp. | reverse complement strand
CTCGCCGTCATCGGCGAGCAACGTCTGGCCGATCGCGGTCGCCGGATCGGAATAGCCCAAAGCGCGCGCGGCACGCGCGTTGATCACGATATTGTAACCGCGCCGGGCCATCGCCGCCGTCTCGGCCGGGTCGCCGACGAACGGATCGACGCTGCTGTCGTCCATCGCCTGACCGACGCCGAAGGTCCGGCCGGCGCGCGTGCCGATTCCCATGGTGGCGAAGAAGGCGGGGTCGACCCGATAGAGCTCGAGCTCGACGCCATCGGCGCCGGAGCGGGTGACGACCATATTCTCCATGCCGAACGTATCGACGCCGATCGTCGACCGGCCGAGCGCGGTGACGCCGTCGACCTGGCCGATCTCGCGCAGCAGCGTCTCGACGACCGGCTGCAGCGCGCGTCGGTTGACGTTGGCGATCTGGATCAGACCGTCGCGGCGATAGCCGGGATCGGCGCTGCGCGCATATTCGCTCTGCGCGTGGATCACGAGCGTGCAGATGATCAGCCCGATCGAAACGGCGAACTGGCCGACGACCAGAATGTTGCGCAGACGCCCCGTCCCTTCCGCCTCGCCGCCGGACTGGTTCGCCTTGAGCACCCGCGCCGGCTTGAAGCGCGACAAATAGAAGGCCGGATAGAGGCCGCCGAGCAGGGCGACGATGACGAGCAGAATGGCGGCGGGCAGCGCGATGCCCTCGGCCCCGGTCCAATCGAGGCGCATGCCGGTGTCGAGGAAGGCATTGACCGGCGGCAGCAGCAGCTCGAGCAGCGCCAGGGCGATCGCCATCGCCGCCGCGGTCAGCAGCAGCGACTCTCCGATGAACTGGACGATCAGCTGGCGGCGCGACGCGCCGAGCACCTTGCGCAGCGCCACCTCGCGGGCGCGCTGGCCGGCGCGGGCGGTGGCGAGATTGACGAAATTGACGATCGCCATGGAGAGGATGAGCAGCCCGACCAGCGCCATCGCCGCGATCGTCGCGCGGTCGTTGCCGGGCCGCATCGAGCCGCCATTGGTGCCGCCGAGATGGATGTCGCGCACGTCGATCAGCCGCCAGTCATTGTTCTCGCCGGGATTGGTGCGTTGGCCGCCGAGCATCTGGTCGGGGATGTTGCGCCGCTCCCAGGCGGGCATCTGGCGCTCGATCTCGGCGACCGTCGCGCCGTCGCGCAGCCGGGCATAGACCCAGCCGTTCTTCGGCATCCACTGGGTGAGGAAAGGCGAGCCGTCGCCATAGAGCGCCGTCATGTCGACCCGCGCGATCACCGACAGGGCCAGGTGGCTGTCGCGCGCAGGATCCTGGACGACGCCCTCGATCCGATAGTCCGTCGATTGGCCGCCGGCGACGGTGGTGAGGGTGCGTCCGACCACGTCGACCGTGCCGAAGCGGCGCAGCGCCTCGCTTGCCGTCAGCACCATCGACCCCGGCGCGGTCAGCGCGCGGCGCGGGTCGCCGCGCAGGAAGGGAATGCGGAGCACGTCGAACAGCGGACCGTCGACATAGACGAAATGCTCGCTGAGCGTGCCCTCGCCATTCTGCAGGATGACCGGCTGGCCACGGCCGACATAGACCGCGCGCTCGACCTGGGCGAAGTCGCGCAGGCGCGCGCCCGAGACGTAGGAGGTCATCTGCGCGCTGCCGAGCTCGACGCTCGGATCGCCGCTGCCGGTCACCCATTGCTGCAGCTGGAAGGTGCGATCGGCGTCCGGCAGCCAGCGATCGTAACCGAGCTCGTAGCGGACATAGGTCAGGATCAGCAGCGAGGCCGCGAGGCCCAAGGAAAGGCCCGCGAGATTGATCGCGGCATAAGTCTTGTGGCGGACCAGAGCGCGCCAGGCCGTGACCAGATAATTGCGCCACAGGCCGATCGACCGATTGCTCGCCATCGCAGCGTCTCCCTCTCCGCGCCGAGCGCCATCGTCCGCGGCCGGACGGCGGCCCCGCTCTTGTTCCCATTCCTGTCTGCGGCCGCGCCGGGCTCTATTTCCCGGCCGCCCTCGCCACTCCCGGCCGTCCCGGCAAACCCGGCATTCCTGGCGTCGTCGCGGTCGCCGGTGTTGGCGGCACCGGTGGGACCGCCGCTGCGCCCGGTATCGGTGCGATCGGAGGGATCGGGGCGATGGCCGGGATCGCGGGCGGCGCCGGCGGCGGGGTCGGTGCGGCCGGCGCGACCGGCGGCACCGGTATCGCGGCCGCAGCCGGTGTCGCGGGTGCCGCAAGGGGTGCGGGCGCGGGCGGCGGCGGCAGGCCGATCGCAACGTGGCGGGCCGATCTGCGCGGCGCCGCGAGGGCCGGCACGCCGGCTATGGCGGGCAAAGGCGCTGCGCGGGGCGCAGCGGCGGCTTGCGGGGGAAGTGGCGCCAGGGGCGCCAAGGGCGCCATCGGCGGCGCGTGCGGCGCCGCAGCGGCGACCAGCATGGTCGAGCCCAAGGTGACGAGCCCGGCACCGAGCACGAATGTCCGGCCGGACCGCCGGCGGCGGCGCGGCGCGACGATCGCGGTCAGGCGCTGCTCGAGTTGGCTCGGTCGGGCCATGGCCAGGGCCGGCAGGGCCGCAGGCGACGCCAGCGCAAGCAGGTCGCGGGCATAAGGCAAGGCCGGTGCGCCCGAGGACAGGACCCGATCGTCGGCTGCATGCTCCTGCTCGGTGCGCATCCGCGCCGCCGCCAGCCACACGGCCGGGTGGAACCAGTAGAGCGCGCAGGCGAGCGCGGCCGCCGTCGTCGCAAGCGAATCGCAGCGGGCGACGTGGGCGAGCTCGTGCAGCAGCACGAAGCGTCGCCGTTCCGCAGTCCACGACAGCGCGTCCGCCGGCAGCACCAGCTTCGGCGAGACCGTGCCCCAGGTCATCGGCATGGCCGGGCCGGGAGCCAGGCGCAGCCGCACGGACCTTCCGATTCCGGCTGCCCGCGCCAGCGCGTCGACCTCGTGCTGCAGCCAAGGCTCTGCAGCCGACGAGCGCCACAGCCGGGCAAGGCGCAACCGTCCGACCAGGACGCGCAGCAGCAGCAGCGCCAGGATCGTCGAATAGACGCCCCAGCCGAACCAGCCCCAATGAACCGGGTCCGGCGCCGGCTCCGCGACCGCCGGGGCGGACGCGAGCGCCACCGTCCCTTGTGCGGGCTGGATGGCCGGCAGGATTTCGAGTGGCGGCAGGGCCAGCGACATGAGCGGCAGCGCGAGCAACGCGCCGATGCCCAGCGCCAGGGGCGCGTGACGCATCGCCGCCGAGGCGCCGCCCCGATGCAGCGCGGCCGCCGCCAGTGCGGCCAGCGTCAGCAGGACGGTCGCACGGACGGCGAGATCGAGCAGCACCGTCATTGCCCTTCCTCCCGCGGTGCGTCGGCCAGAAGCCGGGCCAGGCGGTCATGCTCCGCCTGCGACAGCGGCCTGTTCTCGATCAGGGCCGCGACTGCGGTGCTCACCGAGCCGTCGAAGAAGGTCCGCACGACATGGCTCAATGCCGAGTTGCGCACCTCGTCCTTGGGCGCCGTTGGCAGGTAGAGATAGCGCGGCCCGTCCTGCTCATGCTGCAGGAAGCCCTTGTCCTCGAGATAGCGCAGCATGGCGCGCACCGAGGAATAGCTCGGCGGATCGGGCAGATCGGCGAGCACGTCGGAGACGCTGGCGCGCCCAAGCCGATAGACCACGTCCATGATCTGTCGCTCGCGCTTGCCCAGATCGGACGCCGGATCCTTGACCACGACTCGCAATCCTCCCTTGATGCGAATCCATTAGCACCATGCTAATTGATTAGCAATAGCGCCGCTTTGCTCATGGTCGCGCTTCGATCACCAGGTTGAACGGCGTCTCGGCGGCGCGCCGGATCCGGGTGAAGCCGGCTTCACGCAGCACCTCGGACAGGCGCGCCTCGCCCGCTTGGGCGCCGAGGGCGAGCCCGACCTCCTGGGCCAGCGAGCCCGGCGTGCAGATCATGGTCGAGGCGGAATAATAGAGACGCCCGACCGGGTTGATATTCTCGTCCAGACTGTCCTGGGCGAAGGGCTCGACGATCATGAAGGTGCCGTTCGCGCTCAGCATCGCGCGCACCCGTCTCGCAGCGCCGACCGGATCGCCCATGTCGTGCAGGCAATCGAAGCAGGCGACCAGGTCGTAGCCTTCGCCCGGAGTCTCCTTGGCGGCCGCGACCGCGAATTCGACATTGGGCGGGCTGCCCGCCTCTCGCGCCGCCTCGCGCGCCCGCTCGATCGAGGCCTGGTGATAGTCGAAGCCCGTGAAATGGCTGTTCGGATAGGCCTGCGCCATCACGATCGTCGACGCGCCCGCGCCGCAGCCGATATCGGCGACCTTCGCGCCCGCCGCGAGCTTGGCGACGACGCCGTCGAGCGCCGGCAACCAGTCCTGGACGAGATGGGCGCGATAGCCGGGGCGGAAGAAGCGCTCGGTGCCCCGGAACAGGCATTCGTGATGCTCGTGCCAGCCGACACCCTTGCCGGTGCGGAACGCATCGGTGACCTTCTGCTCGTCGATATAGCCCGAGGCGATCACCTCATAAGCCGGCGCGAGATAGACCGGCGAATCCTCGTTCGCGAACACCATCGCCTGCTCGGGCGAAAGCGAGAATTGGCCGCTCCCGGCATCATAATCGACATAGCCCGACGCCGCCTGCGCGCTCAGCCATTCGCGCACATAGCGCTCGGCGGCGTTGACGCGCGCCGCGAGCTGCGACGATGTCGCCGGCCCGCCGTCCTGCAGCGCCTTGTATAGGCCGAGCTTGGTGCCGGTGATCACCAGCGCGCCGCTCATCGCGGCGCCCATGTCGGAGACCATCCGGCCGACAAAGGCTTCGAGCTTGCCAGGATCGGGCGGGATCGTCTCGGCGACGATCAGGGTTTCGGTGCCGCCCGCTGCAGTCGGCTGGGCGCTCAAGGTCGGCTCAGGCGTGGTCGTGCCGGTCATCGCGACTCCTTTCGAAGGACGAGATTCCCCCCGGCGGCGGCGATCATAGCGCAATCTCAAACCAGGCAGCAGCCGGAATCACCACCGCCGGCGGGCGACAGTCAGGCGCACCCGCGCATTCTCGACTGCGGCCTCGAGCCCGTCGAGATTGATCCAGCAGGGATCCGCGGTCGGCGATCGGTCGCCTTCGCGCGGCCGGCACTCCTCGACGTAGAGTCGGCGCGCGCCGTTCAGGGTCGCGACGAGATTGCCGACGCTTCGGCCGGGCACGAGCGGCACGGTGCGCGCATCGCCGTCCTGCGTGAGCCGCAGGCGCAGTCGGTCGCCGGGTCCGTGGCCGAGGATTCGCTGGACGCGGACGTCGCCGCGGGTGACCTCGAATTCCGCATAGAGGTTCTGCAGCCGGCACAGCCGCTCTCCGCAGGCGACGTGAAAGGCGTCGCGCGGCGCCTGTGCGGCGTCCTGGACGGCAAGCGCGCCACCGAAGGCGAGCATCAACAGCAGGGTCATGCGAGTCTCCCGACAATGTGGCGGGCGGCGGCGAGGTCCTGGACGATGCTGCCGAGCGACTTGTAGATCGTCACGTCGCCCTCCGAAACGCGCCCGGCCAGGGTGCCGGCGAACACCTCGCCTATCTCGCCGAGCAGGTGGCTTTCCTCGATCAGGCCGGCCTCGCGGGCGCGGATGAACTCGGCGCCCTGGGCGAGAACCCCCGCCTTGTGGTCGGCGAAAAAGCGCGCACGCGCGACCAGCTCGGGATCGATCTCGCACGGCACCGCATAAGAGGATCCGACCGCGTTGATATGGGCGCCGTCGGGCACGTCGCCGCTGAGCAGCACCGGCTCGCGCGCGGCGGTGACGGCGCAGATGATGTCCGCGTCCGCCACGGCCTGGGCGGCATCGTCGCTGGCGCCGGCGTCGATCCCGAGCGCGGCGGCGCGGGCGGCGAAGGCCGCGGCGCGCTCGGCCGATCGGCCCCAAACCCTGACCTTCGAAATCGGCCGGATCTCGCGGATCGCGAGCAGGTGCCGCCACGCCTGCTCGCCATAGCCGAGGATGGCGAGCCGGGTCGCATCCGCCCGCGCGAGCGCGTCGGTGGCGGCAGCGGAAGCGGCGGCGGTGCGGATCGCGGTGAGCTCGCCCGCCTCGAGCACGGCGACCGGCGCGCCTTCGTCGGAATCGAACAGGACGACCAGGCCCTGATGCGACATCTTCCCCCTGTCGAAGTTTCCGGGAAAGACGCTGACCAGCTTGGCGCCGAAGGTCGCCCCCTCCCCCAGCATGGCGCCGGGCATGACGCCGAACAATTTTCCCTCATCCTCCAGGTCGAGAATGGAGCGCAGCAACTGTCGGGTCCGGCCCTGCGACAAGGCGGTCATCGCATCGCGCATCAGCGGGATGCACTCCGAATAAGGAAGCAGTCGCGCGACCTCTTCAGCGGAAACGAACGGCAGGTTCATGGGGCCTCCGGTGCCTCCGCGGCGATCCGCCTGCGCCACCAGCGGATCAGCAGGCTGGCATTGATCAGCATCACCACGCCGTAGATGTTCTGGGTGACCGCGAGCGGCAGGCTGCCGAGCACGTTCAGGGTCAGGAAGATGGCGAGCGTGACGTTTTGCACGCCGGTCTCGATCGACAGCGTCATCGCGTCGCGGCTGCTCGCGCCGATCAGCCGGCCGAGCAGCAGCCCGAACGCCATGGCGGCGATGTTGAGCGCGTAGATGGCGGGCGTTGCGGCGACCAGATTGCGCAGCACCATCTCGGCACTGACCAGCACCGACGTGCCGATCACGACGACCAGGACGACGAAGGCGGTCGGCCGGAGCCAGCGCGCCATCTTCGCCGCCGCCGCCGGGAGGAAGCGATGGATCAGCATGCCGGCGATCATCGGCAACACCGTGATCCGCACCAATTGCATGATCGTGTTGGGGACCGACAGGGGCGGAACCTCGGCGCCGCTGCCGGCGAGGAAGTAGGGCACGGCCCAGCTCAGCAGAAGCGGGATGGTGAAGACCGTGACCAGGCTGGTCAAGGCGGTCAGAATCACCGCGAGCGCGACATTGCCGCGGCCGACGAAGGTCAACGCGTTGGACGTCGTCCCGGCCGGACAGAGCGAAATGATGAACAGGCCGAGCGCCAGCTCGGGCGGCAGCTGGAACAGCCAGCCGATCCCGAAGCCGAGCAAAGGCAGGACGAGGAGATGGGTCGCGAAGCCTGCCCCGACCGTCTTGGGCTCGCGCACCACCGCGACGAAATCGTGCAGCGCCAGGGTCAGTCCCATGCTGAACATGATCAGCATCAGGCCGATCGGCACGAAGCTGGTGTTGAAGAACTGGATCCAGTCGTCGCTCATGCCCCCCAGATCTCCCGTGCATAATCGACGAAGTTCAGGCCCATGATCTTCTCGATCCGGCCGGTCGAATAGCCCCGCCGGTCGAGCAGCCGGATCAGGTCGCGAAACTGGTTCGGGCCGCTCAGCCGCTCGACGAACGGCAAGGTATCGGGATTCTCGCCGGACGCGCCGATCCCCGCCGCCCGCCGTTCGGCGATCTCCTGGCGGATGCGGGCGCGATAGGCGGCCATGTCGTCGACCGCGGTGGTGCCGCCGTCGGTGCCGATGCCGACATGGCCTTCGCCGCAGACGTTCACCGCATGATCGATATGGGCGACGACGTCCTCGGGCGTGGCGACGCTGCGCGGGTTGAGGAAAGGCATGAAATAGATGCCGACGAAGCCGCCGCGATCCGCGACCGCGCGCAGCTCCTCATCTGTCTTATTGCGCGGCAGATCGGTCAGCGCCCGGCAGCCGGTATGGTTGATCGAGATCGGCCGGCGCGAGATCTCGGCCGCCTCGAGGCAGGTGCGCTGGCCGCTGTGCGACAGGTCGACCATGATGCGGTTGGCGTTCAGCGCGGCGATCACCTCTCGGCCGAACGGCGTGATGCCGCGATTTTCCGGCGCCATCGATCCGTCGCCGATCGTGTTGGCGGGATTGTAGGTGAGCTGGATGACGCGCACGCCGAGGTCCGCGAACAGCTCTGCCCGGCTGGCATCACGTCCGAGCATGACCGCGTTCTGGAATCCGTAGATGATGCCGATCCGCCCTTCGCGGCGGGCGCGCAATATGTCGCCCGCGCTCAGCACCTTGGTCAGTTCGCGCGAATGGTTGCGCAGGCGGGATTCCCAGACACCGATCTCGCGCATCGTCTGCTCGAACGGATCTTCCGGTCCGGCGACATAACCGAGCGTGACGTTGACCGCATTCATCCCCGAGGCGCGCGCATCGGCCAACAGCCGCGGCTCGAACGTGCGCCGCTCGGTCGGCTGGATCGGGCCGCTGCGCCGCGGCGCGTTGGGATTGCCGATGCCACCGAGCGCGTTGACGATCAGCATGTCGGTGTTCGGCTCGGCGGCGAAGACGGGCATCGACAGGGCGGCCGCCGCTCCGGCGCCGAGGCCGAGCAGATCCCGGCGGCTCAATCGGGAAAGGTCAGTCGTCATCCGATATCTCATCTGAAGCGATCGGCCGGAAATCGGCCCGGTCGAAGCGGCGGCCGCGCTTCACGGTGAACTGAATCGAGCGAAGGTTGCGGACGTCGTCGAGCGGGTTGGCGCGCAGCACGATGAAATTGGCGAGCTGGCCCGGCGCGATCCGGCCGGTCGTGCCGGGATCGCCGATCGCGGCGGCGCCATGTTCGGTGGCGCTGCGCAGCGCCTCG
>JAYRLF010000585.1:0-1657 GCA_041905385.1 Allosphingosinicella sp. | reverse complement strand
ATTCTGCCACTTCAATCAATATTGAAGTCGCTGCCTTCCATGGACTCTCCGTCGGCCTAATTGGTTCGACGAACTGCTTCAGAAGTTAGAGGCGGACAGCACCTGCTCTGGACTTTCGGACCTGATCCATCGACCCCACAGGATGCTCCTGTCCTGTTGCGCCGGTACCAGATCGCAACCCCGCCGGCTGAGGCAAGTACCGCAATGGCCGCACCGATCTCCCATTGCCAGAACGACAGGACGGCGCCGGCGGTTCCTGCACCGATCAAACCGGCCGCGATGAATGGCACGGCGCAACACGCGCCGCATGCGAGGACAAGGCCGAGAATTGCTTTCATCTGAAACTCCGCGCGAGGGCGATTGCAGGACCGTACAATATCAAGTAACTTGAGGTTCAAGCCCTATCGGAGCGCCTGCATGCAACGTGTCCATGACCTCAGCTTCGGCCAGGTCGCGACGCGAACCGGCCTTTCGGTTCCCACCATCCGCTACTACGAGGAAATCGGCCTGGTGCGGCAGGCCGGCCGCCGTGAAGGCGGCCATCGCGTCTACGGTGCAGGCGAACTTCGCCGCCTGACCTTCATCGCGCATTGCCGCGACCTCGGATTCACGATCGAGCAGACCCGCTCGCTTCTGGCGGTCACCGTCGACAACCGGCCCTGCGCCGACGCGCGCTCGATCGCCCAGACGCATCTGCTTGCCGTCGACGCGAAGATCGCCGAGTTGAACGATATCCGGCGGCATCTGGACGGCTTCGTGAAGGAGTGCTCCGACGCCTGCGCCGGCGGCTCCGCATCGAGCTGCACGATGATCGACGATCTGTCGAAGCGGAAAACCAAGCGAAAGCGACGCGCAAATGGGTAGCATTTTGGCATTCACCGTCGCCGCCGTCGCCGAGATCGCGGGGTGTTTCGCGTTCTGGGCCTGGCTGCGTATGGGATATTCGGCGGTTTGGCTGGGCCCCGGCGTCGCGGCGCTGGCGCTGTTCGCATATCTGCTGACGCTGGTCGATAGTGCGTTCGCTGGACGGGCCTATGCCGCTTATGGCGGGGTCTATGTCGCCGCCTCGCTGGTCTGGCTGTGGGCCATCGAAGGTACGAAACCAGATCGCTGGGATGCCGCCGGTGCCGCTCTTTGTCTCGCCGGGATGGCGGTCATCCTGTTCGCCCCGCGGTCCGCATAGTCATTGGCTGGATCGGGCTGCCAGATATCTATATCGGGGTTCGTGAAGCTGGCGGCAGATCATGCGCGCCGGCAGAGCATGTCGAGGCTACCTCGGGCAGCTTCCATCCTTTTACGATTCCGTAGACGGCCGGTATCACGACCAACGTCAGTATTGTCGATGACACCATTCCGCCGATCATCGGCACGGCAATGCGCTGCATCACTTCCGAGCCGGCACCTGTACTCCAAAGGATAGGGAGCAACCCCGCCATGATGGCGACGACCGTCATCATCTTCGGACGGACGCGCTCGACCGCGCCGCGCATGATCGCCTGGCGCAAATCTGCTTGGGCAAATCCTCTGAGCGAGGCTGCGCATTCTGCCTTCACCTCCGACACCGCCTGATCAAGATAGATCAGCATGATCACGCCGGTCTCGGCCGCAACACCCGCCAGGGCGATGAACCCGACGGCGACGGCGACCGAGGCATTGA
>JAYRLF010000164.1:0-8659 GCA_041905385.1 Allosphingosinicella sp. | reverse complement strand
CGGCATCGGCGGTCGCATCGACCAGCACCGGCCGATCGACGCCGTGCGGCCTTCCGGTTCGATAGTCGCGCTCGACCCGGACCTCGTAGATCAGGTCGAGCAGCGACTGGTTGGCCGAGCCGCGCGCATCGATCGCACCTTCGGCCTTCACCGTCTCGCCGCCATCGAGCACGAGCGCGTCCTCGCGGACCGCGACCACCTTGGTGCCGAGCCTGTACTGGCCGTGCTTGAGCGTCGCCAGCATCAGCCGGTGGACCGCCTCGGGCGAGAAGGAGGCGCAGCCGGCCTTGAGCTTGCGGCTGAAGCCGGGGAAGGCGACATAATAGCCGGGCCAGCTCTGCTCGACCAATGGGTCCAGGAGCGGCCGCGCATCCGCGTCGATCTCGTCGCCGAAGAAGAGCTGGTGGCCGTCACCGCCGAATCGATCGCGCTCCTCGACGATCAGCAGCTCGGTCTCGGGCCGGAAGCGGGCGATGGCGAGCGCCGCGAGGCAGCCGGCAATGCCGCCGCCCGCGATCAGCAATCCATCGCGCCTGCCCCTCGCCATCCTGCCGTCTTACCTCAAACCGGGCCCGGCCGGCCATCGATCCCGATTTTGGGACTGTCGCCGGCCCGAAGCGGCGCCTATAAGCACAAAGCGTGAACGACGAAAGTGGCGAGCTTCAGGACGCCGGGCCGGTCCGCAAGATCATTCATGTCGACATGGACGCCTTCTACGCGTCGGTCGAGCAGCGCGACAATCCGGAGCTGCGCGGCAAGCCGGTCGCGGTCGGCGGCATGCATCGCGGCGTCGTCGCCGCGGCGAGCTACGAGGCGCGCAAATTTGGCGTCCGCTCGGCGATGCCGTCGGTCACGGCGAAGCGGCGCTGCCCGGAGCTGATCTTCGTCAAGGCCCGTTTCGACGCCTATCGCACGGTCTCGCACCAGATCCGCGCGATCTTCGCCGACTATACGCCATTGGTCGAGCCGCTCAGCCTCGACGAGGCCTATCTCGACGTCACCGAGGACCTGAAGGGGATCGGCGTCGCCACCGAGATCGCGAAGCAGATCCGCGCCCGGATCCGCGCCGAGACCGGGCTCACCGCGTCGGCCGGCGTCTCCTACAACAAGTTCCTCGCCAAGCTCGCCAGCGATCAGAACAAGCCGGACGGGCTGTGCGTGATCCCGCCCGGCCGGGGCGAAGCGTTCGTCGCGACGCTGCCGGTGCGCCGCTTCCACGGCATCGGCCCGCGCACCGCCGAGAAGATGGCCCGGCTCGGCATCGAGACCGGCGCCGATCTGCGCGCGCAGAGCCTGGCTTTCCTCACCCACAATTTCGGCAGCAGCGGCCAATATTATTTCAACCTGGCCCGGGGCATCTGCCATCGCCAGGTCAAGCCCGACCGGCCCTACAAGTCGATCGGCGCCGAGGACACGTTCTTCGACGACCTCCGCACCGAGGCCGACCTGGTCGCCGAGCTCGACCGGATCAGCCAGACCGTCTGGCGGCGGGTCTCGGACAAGGGCATTTGCGGCCGCACCGTCACGCTCAAGGTCAAATATCAGGATTTCAGGATCGTCACCCGCGCCCGCAGCCTCGACCGCGCCGTCGCCGGCCGCGAGGAATTTCTCGAGACCGGTTGCGGCCTGCTCCGGACCTTGCTGCCAACGCCGAAGGGGATCCGCTTGCTGGGCCTGACCCTGTCCAACCTGAGCGAGGCCGCCGAGGCGGAAGCGGCGCAGGCGCTCGAATTGCCGCTCTAACGGCGGAGCCCATCCTGCTGCGCAGCGGCGCTCCAATTCTGTATTGATTTCACGCGAAGACGCGAAGGCGCGAAGGGACAGCATGGTTCAAGGAAGCTGCGCGTATCCGCAAACCTTCTATTGGGGCCGAAGGCCCCCTTCGCGCCTTCGCGTCTTCGCGCGAACCAAAACCGAGCGGCTGAACCGAACCGGCGTCAGCCGCTATCGCGCCGCTTCAAGCGCCCGGATAAGCCGGGTCATGTTGGCGATGTAGGTGGCGGTCGAGATGCCGGTGGCCGGGTCGGGATCGGGGAACGGTGACGTATCGCTGGCGTCGCCGACATAGGTCTGCCGGAAATCGCCGGCCGCGACCTGCGTCGAGCCGGGTCCCCGATAGGGGTGGCTGGTGTTGGTCAATGGAGTCGGCCACCAGCCTTGCGCGTTCAGCGTCCGCAGGATGTCGCCGAGGTCGAGCCGGGCGGCGCTCGAGAAATCCGAACCCGCGGCGACATTGCCGATGAAGAAGCGCGGCAAGGGCCGCGGCTGCGCCGCCAGCAGCGGCGAATCCTGCGACGCCTGCCCGGGCGCCGCCGCCGCCAGCGCGCGATAGTCGCGGCGGAGCCTGTCGAGGTCGATTGCCCGCACCTGCGAATAATGGGCGATCGGCTGGGCCGGATCGTGATCGGCATAATAGGCGCCGTTGACCACGTTCGAGCCGCGCCGGTGAACGGTCAGCGGCCGGTTGGTGCCGAGCTCGACGAAGGTCGGAAAGGCGCGGTTGCCGCGCGCCTGGCCGGCGGGCAGCCGAACCGATTCGAGCCAGTCGAGCGCAGCGGGAATCCCGGTCAGGAAGCGGCGGTCGCCGGTGAGCCGGTAGAAGTCCATCAGCTGCTCGACATTGGCGGCGGTGGTGTGGGTGACGAGCGCGGCCGGCTCGTAGCTGCGCGCGCCGGTCGGGCGCAGGTCGAGATCGAATTGGAGTCCCCAGGCCGCCTGCGGCGCCGGCATCTGGGTCAGGCGGAAGGCGTCCATGCCGCGGCGGATCGGATCGAGCACGCGCGGGTCGCGCAGGGTCTGCCAGACCATGACGAGGAGGCGGATATTCTCCTTCGCGACGTCGTCGTTGAAGGTGATGTCGCGCTGATAAGCGGGGAAGCGCGGATCATAGGGATAACGCTGCGGCCAGCCGCCATTGGCATATTGGCTCGCCAGGATGAAGCCGATCGCCCGGTCGAGCGCCGCGCGGAAGCGCGGCTCGCGGCGGATCAAGGTGAGGCGCAGCATCAGCTGGGTCGACTCGGCGGTGCCGGCGTCGTCGAAGGTCGCATTGTCGCTGTAATGCTGGAATTCCTCGAGCCGCCAGCCGTTGCGGCCGATCGTCTCGTACCAGCGCCGCGCGGCGCGCGGGCCGCGGCGGTGGATGAAATAGTTCCAGCCGCCGCTGCGGTGCTGGCCGGCGATCAAGGCGTCCGCAGCGCGGGCGGCGGCGCGGTAATAGGCTTCGTCCCCGGTCGCGTTGAACGCGTCGAGGAAGAGATGGCCCATCGTCGCCGTGCCGGGGGCCTGCACCCAGTTCATGCCGGGCTCGGCCTCCATCTCGCCCCAGCGGCGCGACAGGTCCGGCAGATAGGTCCAGACATAGCCGCCCTGATCGGCGACGCGATTGGTCATGAAGTCGGTCGCGCGGCGCATCGTCTGCAGGATCTGGGCGCGGTCGGGCGGCGCCTGGGCAACCGCCGGCGCGGCGACCAGCCACAGCAGCAAGACGAACCAGCGCGCCCTCATGGCCATAATCCCTGCCGGCGCCCCCAGGCGAAGAACAGCTCCTGCCACCCTTCGACCGAATGGCCGCGCGCCAGCCTCAGCCCGAAGCCGTGGGCGCCGTCCGGAAACAGATGGGCCTCGGTGGCGATGCCGCGCGCCCGAAGGGCTTCGCGGAGCAGCAAGGTGTTGGCGACCGGCACGCTGGCATCATCCTCCGCATGGAGCAGGAAGGTCGGCGGCGCGTCTGCGGGGATGTGCAGGCTCGGCGAATAAGCGCGCTCGCGTTCCGCGGGGGCATTCTCGCCGATCAGATTGCGCCGCGAGCCGGCATGGGCGTGCGGCGCCCACATCGCCTGGACCGGATAGATGGGTGCGGCGGCGTCGGGCCGCGCCGACAACGCATCCGCCGCGTCGGCCGGCGCATAGGCGCGGTCGGCGAATCGGGCGAGCAGGCTGGCGCAGACATGGCCGCCGGCCGAGAAACCCATTGTGCAAATCCGCCGCGGATCCAGGCCGGACGCGGGCGCGCGATACCGGATCAGCCGCATCGCCCGCTGGGCGTCGATCAGCGGCGTGTCGGCGCCGCTCGCCCAGCCTTCCTGCGGCAGCCGGTAGAAGAGGACGAAGACGGTGACGCCGCGCGCGGCCAGCCAGCGCGCCAGCTCATAGCCTTCCTTGTCGATCACGACCCAGGAATAGCCGCCGCCGGGCATGATCAGCACCGAGGCCCCGTTCGGCCGCGCCGGTCGGAACACCGCCATGCGTGGGCGGCGGACGTGGAGGATGATGCGGTCATTATAGGCCGGATCGGTGCTCCGCTCGCGCACCTCCTCGACAGGCGGCTGCGCCGGCGTTCCCGGCACCTCTCCGGGCCAGAGGTCGATCGACTCCGACGGATCCGGATGTACCAGGCTGCGGCCGGGCACGTTCGGCAAAGGGGTCTGGGCGCCGGCGCGCCAGGACAGGCCGGCGGCCAAGGCGGCAAGCAATGCGGTCCGGCGATCGACGGTCATCGAATCAGACTCGTATCGAAAAAATGCCGGACCCCCGAAGGGGCCCGGCCATCAGGGGAGTTGCCGATTCCTCAGAGCCGGTATCGGATCCCGAACAGGATCGTCCGGCCGAAATGGTTGTTCTCGTAATTGCGATTGGCGTCGATATCGACGAACCGGTCGCGATAATCGTCGGTGAGGTTGATGCCCTCGACCGAGACCTCGAAATGGTCGTTGATCTCATAGCGGATCGCGGCGTCCAGGTTGAACGAGCTGTTATAGCCTTCGAACACGTTGCCGGTCGCGCTGGCGCCGTCAATGAAGCGGCTGCGATAGCTGGCCGACACACGGGCGGAGAAACGGCCGTCATCATAATAGAGCGTGCCGTTGAACGCCCGCTTGGACAGGCCGAACAGGGTCGAATTCTGGATGCCGGCGATCAGCGGGCCGAAGGCGCAATTGGCGCCGACGCAAGCCGACACGGCCGGGCCGCTGATATTGTAGTCGGCGCTCGAGTCGACATAGGTCGCGTTGACGATCCCGCCGAAGTTGGACAGCCAGCCCGGCAGGAAGCGGAACGGCATCTGCAGACCGACCTCGACGCCGTTGAGGGTTGCGCCTTCGCCGTTGACGATGGTCGAAATCACCCAGGTCGGCGACGCGCGAATGGCCGGGTTGAGCGCCGCTGGCGAGGACGGCACCAGCACCGAGACGGGGAGACCGGTCGAATCGAAACTGTCCTGGATGCTGAGATTGACCGGGAAGCTCGAAATCTCCTTGCGGAACAAGGCGACCGAGAAGACCGATTCGGGCGCGAAATACCATTCGACGCCGAGGTCGTAGGCCCAGGCGCGGAACGGATTGAGCTGCGGGTTGCCGAAGTTGACCCGGAGGTTGAAGCCGTCGGCGGTTCCGCCTGGAGTGAGCTGGCCAAGGTTCGGCCGGGTCATCACCTTGGCGATGGCCGCCCGGATCACCAATTGGTCCGTCGCCCAGATGGCCACGTTCGCTGCCGGCAGCCAATCTTCGTAATTGCGGGCGATCGTCACTTCCAGGCCGCTGTTGAGGCCGACCGAGCTCTGATCGGTGCGGACATAACGCAAGCCCGCATTGGCGGCGACGCGGACCGAGCCGACGTCGAAGCGGCCATCGATCTGCAGATAGCCGCCATGGACCGATTCCGTCACCGATCTGGTATTGCCGGCGTCGACGGCGGCGGTGCGCTGGTAGAGACGCGTGAACTCGGTCGTCGCATCGAGATTCGGGATGATCCAGGCGTTGGTATTGCCGGACGGTTGTCCCGCACGGCCCATTTCGAACAGTTCCGACAGGGCGGCCGTCACCGGGAAGCCGTAGACTGCGGTCGGCCCGAACGCGGACGAGGGCGAGCAGGTGATCGTTCCCAGCACCCGATCGAGGCCGCCATTGCCGCAGACCGCGGTGTCGCGCGTGAATGCCTCCGTTTCGAAGCTGAACCTGCGATAGAGCGCGCCGGCCTTCAGCGTGACGCGATCGAAAATGTCCCACTCGCCGTTGAGTTGAACCGTGCGGAACTGATTGGTGATGTTCGACGGCCGGTCGCGAATCTCGGCGAGTTGGAAATTCGCCGGATTGGCGGGATCGGTGCCGAAGGTCAGCCGCGGAAAGCGGCTGTTCGTATAGTCGAACTGATAATTCTGGGCGTCTCGGTCATCGAAGATGATCGTCGTCTCGCGCGGGAAGTTGGCGTCGGATTCCGACAGGCCGGCGATGAGATTGATACGCGCGGTGTCTCCCACCTCCTGGTCGATCCGGGCGCCGACTTGCCAGAAGGTCGTGATCGACTGGCGCAGATAATGCTCCATGCGCACCCAGGCATCGTTGAGGGTGCCCGTGACCATGGTGTTGGTCGAATCGACGGTGAAGTTGCTAAGGTCGATCGAGCGCTCGTTGCTGCGCAGCAGCACCTCGCCCCACTTCTCCTCGCGGATCTCCTCGAAGCGGGAATAGAGGCCGTCGATCGAGATCCGTGTGCCCTCGGCCGGTTCGACCTGGAAGCTGGCGGTGATGCCGAGGCGCTCGCGGTCGTGCCGGACCTCGCCATAGCGCGGGATACGGGGATGGAAGGCCAAGGCGGCCTGGTCGCAGACCGCGCTGGGCCGATAGACGCCGCCGCTGTTGGGAGCCGGCGTGGTGCTCGTCGCGGTGGTGTAGAAGCAGGGCGTGCCGTTGACCGAGTCGAACCGTGCCTGGGCCCAACGGACGGTATTGTTGCCGAGCTCGAGCGTGTCGGTCTTCGAATAGGCCGCGGAGACGAGGAAGCCGACCGTTCCTTCGGCGTTGCGCCAGGAAAGCAGGCCGGACACGCGGGGCCCGACATTGTCGCTGAGGTCGTTGTAGGACCCCTGCGCATTGAGGGCGATGTTGAGCCCGGCGCGTCCGCCGAGCGGATTGCCGGTATTGAGGTCGACGACGGCGCCGAGCGAGCCTTCGTCGAGCGCCGCCTCGGCGGTCTTGTGCACGACGACCGAAGTGAACAGCTCCGATGCGAAGACGTTGAAGTCGAAGGCGCGGTCGCGATTGGCGGACGCACCGTCGCTGGTCGTCGCGACCGTCTCCATGCCGTTCAGGCGCACCCGGGTGAATTGCGGACCGAGGCCGCGCACGGTGATCGCGCGGCCCTCGCCGCCGTCGCGCTGGATCGAGATGCCGGGAATGCGCTGCAGCGATTCGGCGATATTCTGATCGGGGAATTGGGCGATGTCCTCCGCGACGATCGCGTCGACCGAGGACACCGAGTCGCGCTTGACGTTGAGCGCGGCGTTCAGCGAAGCGCGAAAGCCGGTGACGACGATCTCTTCGTCGTCGGCGGGCGCCGCGCTGGATCCGGCCTCGGGCGGCTGGACGGCGGCTTCGCCCGGCGCCGGCTCGGTCTGCGCATGGGCCGACCAGGGTGTCGCGAGCAGCACGGAAGCGGAGGCGGCGCCGAGCAGATGGACCAGACGGCGGTTGCGCTTGGTCGTGGACAAGTTCGAATTCATTCCCCCGTTCCTTCCCTGGTCGACGGCATCGGCTTCGGAGCGATGACACCGGTGTCTAGAACCGTCAAAAAAAACCGTGGCATAATGCGGCGGCTTTCGGGAGGAATGGCTGGCGCTCATTCGGCTCTCAGACCCTCCCTTGTTCCGCGCCGCGTTGGCCGCAGTCGCATTTTTCCCGGTTGCCCCAGAAGAGTAACCGGTGTCATAAACATTGAGCCGTTGTTCCGGTCCTGTCAAGACCGGCGTCCGAGAGGCTCGAAAATGCCGTTCCTCCGCCTGCTTCTTTCGCTGTCTATCGCCCTGATTCCGGGGCCCTTGCTGGCGCAGGCCTTTCCCGGCGCGGTCGGCTGGGCCGCCGCAACGCCCGGCGGGCGCGGCGGCGCGATCGTGCGGGTGACCAACCTCAATGCGAACGGCCCCGGCTCGCTGCGCGCGGCGCTCGAACGGCGGGGACCTCGGATCGTCGTGTTCGAGGTCGCCGGCGTGATCGACCTCGGCCTGCAGACGGTGACGATCGAGGAGCCGTTCCTGACCATCGCCGGACAGACCGCGCCCTCGCCCGGCATCACCCTGATTCGCGGCGGCGTCGACGTGCGCACCCACGACGTCGTCATTCGCCACATCCGGATCCGACCCGGCGTGTCGGGACAGGCGCGCCGCAGCGGCTGGGAGGTGGACGGGCTTTCGACGGTCGCCGCCCGCAACGTGATCGTCGATCATTGCACCATCACCTGGGCGCTCGATGAAAATCTGTCTGCCTCGGGCCCGCGCTTCACCGGCGACAGCGTCGACGAGTGGCGGCGCGGCACCAGCCACAACATCACCTTCTCCTACAACCTTCTCGCCGAAGGCATTGCCGATGCGAGCCACCCGAAGGGCGAGCATAGCAAGGGGTCGCTGATCCACGACAATGCGACCGGCATCCTGATCTATCGCAACGTTTACGCCCACAATTACGAGCGCTCGCCGATGCTCAAGGGAGGCGTCCATGCGGCCGTCGTCAACAATCTGATCTTCGATCCGGGCGCGCAGGCGATCCATTACAATCTGATGGACCTCGAATGGGGCAATCATCCGCACCAGCTCGGCGAGCTGTCGGCGGTCGGCAACGTGCTGCGCGGCGGCTTCTCGACCCGCGAGGATATCGCCTTCCTGACGATT
>JAYRLF010000163.1:0-8701 GCA_041905385.1 Allosphingosinicella sp. | reverse complement strand
GGGGCCCTTTTTCCTTGCCTCCCCTCCCTTCAGGGAGGGGAATGAGGGGTGGGCCCACCGCCACCCGGACTGCCCGGACGAACGCGCCCCCCAAATTCCTCGAACCCCGCGCGAGTCCGGCCCCCGCGTTAAGACTTTCAAAAGACTCAGAGCTCAATCTTCCAAGACCGACCCGGACAAAGCGGGCGGTGTGGAAAGTGTGGACCTCCAGTCGGCCAGACTGGTTTCAAAGGAGACCGGAACATGAATTTCATTCGCAAGCTCGTCCGCGACAAAAAGGCCGCGACCGCCATCGAATATGGCCTGATCGCCGCCCTCATCGCCGTCGCCGCCATCGCCGCGATGCAGAATCTCGGCACGAGCCTCGGCACGACGTTCAACAACGTCTCGACCTCGATGAGGGGCGGCAGCGCCTAAGCGCAGCCGAGCCATTCAGTTGGACAAGAGGCCTCGCCTTCGGGCGGGGCCTTTTTTTATCTTCCTCTCCCCCTCCCCTCCGGGGAGGGGGTTGGGGGGTGGGCCGGCCGCGAGCCCATCTACCACGCCCGCAAACTCGCCCGCCGCCGAGAGCGCCTAAAGGATGAAATCCCCAACCGTCAGCGGCGCTCCGGCCGCGACCGCGATCACCAGATCCGCGACGCCATCGCCGTTGGCATCCCCCTCGACGATCCACTGATTGCCCGACTGCCCGACCCGCAACTGTCCGGCCACATTCGTGAACGCGCCGGCGCCGATGAAGCTGAAGGCCTCGTTGCCCGACGTGCCCGCAACCGCGTCGATCAACGACAGATCGATCCTGTCGCCGGTGCCGAAAGCGATCGTATCGCGCGCTGTCGCTGTCGATTCCGCCGTCGCCCGATAGACATAGGAATCGGAACCGCCGCTTCCGTCGAGCGCATCGGCGCCCAGGCCGCCGGACAGGATGTCGTTGCCGGCCCCGCCGAACATGATGTCGTCGCCGGCGCCGCCGATGATCCTCACCGTGCCGTCGAGCTCGCCCCGTGCATCGATCCGGACGCTTTCGTTCGCCCGCAAATTGCCGGCGATCACGTCGAGGCGGCTGCCGGCCGCGATCGTGCCGTTGGCCAGGGCAACGTCATAATCGAATCCGTTGGAATTGATGACGCCGCCGAACTCGTTCGTGTGCCCCGACAGGAAAGTCAGCACTTCGACGCTGCTGAAGCTCGCATCCTGGAACAGCACGGCCGTCGCGCCGACATAATTGCCGCGCAAGGCGATGCTGTCGGTGCCGGCGCCGCCATTGATCCGATCGGCGCCGGTCAGATTGGCGTCGGCCCCGAAGAAGAAGCCGTCACTGCCGGCCCCGCCGGTGAGCTGATCCGTGCCTTGCCCGGCGAAGATCCGGAATCGGCCATCCGTCTCTGCCGCCCCGTTGAAGACGATATCCTCGCCGGGGCGGAGATTGCCGCCGACCACCGTCAGCGTGGCGCCGGCCGCGACATTCGCATCGACGCTCGTGATCGCATAATCGTAACTGTTGCCGGTCGTATCGCCGAACCGCGTGTCGTTGCCCGGCGCGAGGAACAGCACTTCGACATTGACGATCTCGCCACCGAGAACGAGGCCCGGATAATTGCCCTGGATGGCGAGCGTATCGCTGCCGGTGCCGCCGTCCACCGCGTCGAGGCCGGTGAGAGCCGCGCCGAAGTAGAAGCCGTCATTTCCTTCGAGGCCGCGCACGCGATCGGCACCGCCCTGCTGGAAGAAGAGCTGATCGTTGCCGTTCCAACCCTCCAAATCGTCATTGCCACTGGTGCCGGCCAGGGTCAGCGCAGTCGACTGATAGAGAAAATCGGAGCGCTGGACGGTCCCGACGACGCGTAGTGACAATGTGCCGGCATTGCCGGCCGCCGTGACGATGCTGAAGGTAATTCCGTCCTGGACTTCGGAAGCCCAACTTAGCGAAAGCGTGCCCAGCGCGCTGAGGTCGATCTTGTCCTCGCCGGACGTGAAGGCGCTGATCGTGTCGCTGGCGGCGACAGTCGAATCCGTGAAGAGGAGGTAGACGACCTTGTCGGGGCCATCGCCCAGGCGGAAGTCGTCCGCGCCGCCGCCGCCAATCAGGACGTCGGTGCCGATCGCTGCGTCCGGACCTTCCGAGAATGTATAATAGCGCTCGGAATAGATCTGGTCGTCTCCATCGCCGCCCTCGATCCAATCGTCATGGTCTCCGCCCTCGATCACGTCGTTGCCGGACCCGCCGAAGATCCGATCGCTGCCGGCGCGGCCGAAGATCGTGTCGGCGCCCTCGTCGCCGGAGAGCCGGTCATTTCCGTCGAGTCCGTCGAGCCGGTCATCATCGGCGCCGCCGACGAGCGTGTCGTCGAGCGCCGCGCCGGTCAGCCAATTCTGGCCGGCATTGCCGATGCCGACCGTCGCCGATCCGGTCAGGGTCAAATTCTCGACCCTATCCGGCAACGCATAGTCGATCGAAGAGGTCACCCAATCCTGCTGGAATAGCTCGTCCTCCACGATGACGTCGCCGACATTGTCGACCACATAGGAATCCGATCCCTCGCCCCCGCGCAACACATCGGCGCCGGCGCCGCCGTCGAGATAATTCAGATCCCGATTGCCGGTGAGGACGTTGGCGAGGGCGTTGCCGATGAGGCCGCCACCGGACAAAGCGATTCCGTTCTCGACATCGTCAGGCAGGACGAACCGCGAGAAGCCGCTATATTCGACCGTGTCGAGCCCTTGGCCGGCCAGCTCCGCAACCACGTCACGATGATCGTCGGCGACATAGATGTCGTCGCCGGCGCCGCCCCGCATGATGTCGTTGCCGAGGCCGCCGTCCAGCCAGTCATTCGCTGCTGAGCCGAGCAGATAGTCCGCGCCGGCATTGCCGGTCACGGTGCTGCCTCCGGCGGCAGCCGACAGGAAATCACCTTCCGCACTGCCTGTGATGGTTCCGACCCCGCCGACATTCACATCCGACGCCGCGATCGAGCCTTCGATCCGGATCGTCAGCGTGCCATTGGCCGTGGTTGCGCCGAGCAAGGTGGCGCCGTTGACGGCGGTCAGCGTGAAGCCGGTCGCGCCGATCGCGCTCAGCTCGAGGCGATCGACCCCGGTCTCGAAGTCGGTGATCACGTCCATGGCGTCGGTCGTGGATTCGGCGGCCGACCGATAGACGAAGACGTCGCGTCCGCCGCCGCCGCTCAGCGTGTCGGCGCCCGCGCCGCCGATCAGCCCATCGCTGTCGGCTTCGCCGAACAGCCGGTCCGCGCCGTTCGTGCCGACCAGCAGGTCCGTGCCCGCTCCGCCGCGGACGTCGCCCTGCTGCACGCCGACGTCCCCGACATAGGTGTCGTTGCCGCCGCCGAGCTGGATCTCGCCGATGATCTGGCCCTTATTGTCCACCACATCGTTGCGCGCGAACCCGCCGGTTCCGATGTCCAGTTCGATCCGACCCTCAATGATGCCGCTGTTCCGGATCGACAGGCCGTTCACACCCTCGCCAAGATCGGACCGGATCGCGACGGTGGCGCGGATCGTCCCGCTGTTGTCGATCAGGCCATGACCGCCGCCGCTATTCTGCTGCCCCACATAGATCCCGACGGCCGCCTGCCCGCCGGTGCCGGTCGTCGCCGCGATCAGCCCGGAGTTCGAGATATTCGCCGTCTCGTACGGGAAGGCGACGATGCCGAAGCTTCCGTGGCCGCCCTGCGCAGATATCGTGCCGCTATTGAAGAAGCGACCTTCGGACAGCGACACGCCGACGCCGAGAAATTCTGCCGAGCTGGCAGAGATCGTTCCCGAATTCGTCAGGTTGGAACCGAGCACGGCAATTGCCACGCCATATGTCGATGATGCGGAGATCTGGCCGCTGCTGACGGCCGTTGCCGACCCGGCATCGAGCGCCGAAACCCGATCCTCGAAATACTGAAATAGGAAGCGTCCGCCATAGAGCGCGAATTGGGTGATCCGCGCCTGCATATAGTCCTGGTTGCCGACCCCAACCGCGCTGATCGTGCCGCTATTCTCGATTCCGGCGGCCAGTTGCAATTCGAGCGCGCGCGCGCCGTTCGTGCCTCCCTGACTCGTGACGGTACCGCGATTGACGAAATAGGGTGCCGGCACGGTCGGATAAGGGACGGTCAGCACCGGGGCCCCGTTGGTCGAGGTCCAGCTCTCGTCGGCGTCGATCGTCAGCGAGGCCGTGAGGAGGGCACCCGAGCTCTGGGTGTCGGACGGGGCGAGCGACGCACCCGGGATCGACCCGGCGAGCGGCGCTTCGCCCGGCCCGGCATAATCCAGGCCTTCGCCCGTCGGCGGCGTCGTCACGACCGCGACGGTCGCGCCGGTTTCGACCAGGACGCGCACGCCGTCGACACCGAAGATGCGATAAAGCGTGCCGTCGATCGTGCGCGTGCCGATCTCGGCCCAACCGCCGAGCAGGTCGACCTTGCCGAGCGCGGTCGCGCCGACGATCAGCTCGCCGTCGGAGCCGATCGACGTCAGGTCGCCGGGCCGGACCAGCAGCTCCTGGTTGCCCGGAAGCAGGATCTTCTCGAACCCGACGATCCGATTGTTTGCAAGCGCGGCGCGCAGGTCGAGCAGGCGCGTCGTTTGCGGGAGCACCAACGTGTCGAAGCCGGCGCCGCCATCGACCGTCGCGAAGGCATAATCCTCGAGCTCGACGCGGTCGTTGCCAAGCCCGGCGAACGCCTTGTCGCCGGCGCCGGCGCGGATCAGATCGTCTCCGGCTTCGCCGTAGAGGCCATCGAAGCCGGCTCCGCCCTCGATCCGGTCGTTGCCGCGCCCGCCGAGCAGCAGGTCCGCGCCGCCGCCGCCGAGGATGACATCATCGCCGCGGTCGCCGACCACCGCATCGGCGCTGGCGCCGCCGATGAACGTGTCGTTGCCCCAGCCGAGATTGGCGACGCCGACCAGCAGGCCGCTGCCATTGTCGAACCGATCATTGCCTTCGAAAAGGTCGACATCGCCGTCGATCCGGCCGGCGTTCAAGATGACGTCGTCGCCGCGACCGAGAAATATGTCGCCTTCGATCAGGCCGCTGTCCTGATTGACGATCGTCTCCGTCGTGCGCGCCATATTGCCGGAAGCGTCCACGGCGCGGATGGCGAAGTCGCCTTTGATCGTTCCGCTGTTGGTGAGGATCGGCGCGTCCAGCATGTTGACGCGCAACTCGATCGCGATCGAAGGGATCGCGACATTGGTCGAGGCCGCCTCGATCCGCCCGGCATTGTCGATGTGCGTTGGCAGGAAATAACTCGTATAGCCCGGTGCGACGCGAACGGCGACGGCCTCGCCGCCTTCAGCGAGAATGGATCCGGTGGCGCCGTTGCTCAGCTCGCCATTGACGTAACGGGTGAGCGCGACCGCGCCGAGGCCGCCGCGCGCCGCGATCAAGCCGTAATTCTCGAACGAGTAGGAGTAGGCGCTGATGCCCGGCGAACCATCGATGATTGTGGCGGCATAGTCCCCGGCCAGTGCGAAGATCCGGCCATTGTTGGTGAACTCGGTTTGCGGGAAGATCCCGCTAAGCGTTACGACGTCACCCGATGGGGCGTCGGCCACCATCAGGCCGTTGTTGACGATGGTGTCGAAATAATAGCTTCGAATTACGCCGCCTTTGTTGAAGACACCGGCGTGAACGTTCCAAAGCGCGCCGTCATTGACCAGGCGATACGGTCCGCCGGTCCCTCCGTCGTAAATGAAATAGGCGGTCGTGGTATAGATCGTGGTGCCGGCCGCGATAAACGCGTCGCTGCCTACCTGGATCGGATCGAAGAGATTGGGGGCGACGCCCGGCGAACCGGGCGAAGGGATGATGCTCGGCATAGGTGACGCTTACTCCTCGGCAGCGCGAATCACCCGGAGCAACGCCGACCCATCACGCAAAAAACCTTTGCGCGTTTACAATAGCTTATCCCGAATTTCAATGACCGCCGGTCGGCGAAATCGCCCGACTCAGCGAGCGCTATTGCCTTCAGGCGCGGGCGGTGGGGCCGCTGCGCCTTGACCGCCACGCGCGCCGTTCGCGCCCTGCGGCGGCGGTGCCTGCGGGCCCATCATCTGCCGCGCCATCGCCGCGAAGCCGCGGCCGATCTGGAATACCTCGATCTCGAATACCAACGTGTCCTGCGCGGTGAACGGCGCCCCCGGCGGGACCTGGTTGCCGTAAGCGAGCCGCGGCGGGACCCAGAGCTTGTAGCGGCCGCCCTCGCGCATCAGCTGCAGCCCTTCGGCGAAGCCGGGGAAGACCATGTCGGTCATCGCCATGAACGGCTGGCCGGTGTCGGCGCTGCGTTGCAGGACGGTGCCGTCCTCCTTGCTGAGCACATAGCGCATCGCGATCAGGTCGTTCGGCGTCGCCGGCTCGCCTTCGCCTTCCTCGATCACCTGGTAGCGCAGGCCCGACTGGGTGGTGACGATATTGTCGCCGCGCAGATAGTACCAGGCGAGCGCGGCCGCGGCCGCGACGAGCACGATCAGCGCGATCGCCGCGCCGATCTTGGCGCCGCGCGACATGCCGGCCTTGGGGGGAGATGCGACGTCCATGGAGAATCCCTTCGAAAGGTCAGTCCGCCGCCCAGGGCCGCGAACGCGCGTCCGTTGCCCAGCCGACCGGGGAACGCAAGCCCCACCGTGCGGGTTTTACGGGGGCACAGCAATAAAGGAGGCCCATAATGGCCGAACGTGAACGTGAAACCATCGTCACGACCGATGGCGGAGGCGGCGGTGGCGCCGCTGCCCTGGCGGTCGTCGGAATCATCGCGCTGATCGTCGTGCTGTTCCTGCTGTTCGGCGGCAACCTGCTGGGCGGCGGCACCGAAAAGATCGACGCCGACGTCAAGATCGACACTCCAGCCAAGTGAAGCGTCGGTTCGGCGCGCCCAGGGCACGGGCGCGCCAGCCACGCAACGGCCGGTCCGCCTTGAGCGGGCCGGCCGTTCGTTATTGGCCGGGTCGGGATGTCAGCTGCGGGTGACCTGCTCCTCGTCCTCCACCTCGTCTCGGTTGGCCGAATCCGCCTCGGCGCGGAGCTTTGCGGCGGTTCCCACCCGCCGGTCGGCGGACCACAATTCCCATTCCGGGTCGGGGCTGCGGCGCGCCATGTCGAGGGCGCGCGCGTCGTCATCGGCCTCGAACTCGGCGAAGAAATGGGTCCGGCTCGAGTCCGGGAAGGTGAAACGCTGCTGATAGACTGCCAAGATACGCCCCTTCGGTTCAGCAAACATGGCGGGGCGTCATTCGCACGGCGCTTGTGCCGGCTTGGATCGAGCACCCGATTCTCATGCCGTTTCAACGCCCGGACCGGATCTTTGTCTCCCGAAATCGGGCGGTGATCGTGGCATGCCCGAGAAGCAGTGGCGAGAATTGTCGAGCTGTCTGCCCGCCGGATCGGAGCGAATGGCTTGCCAGCCGAAGCTCCCGTCAGGGGGCGTAATGACCAGGCCGCCATGTCGCCCGGACAGGGCTAAGCAGCGCGGCGCGCTACTTGCCTGATCATGGTGAGCCCAGCTGGATTCGAACCAGCGACCTACTGATTAAAAGTCAGTTGCTCTACCGACTGAGCTATGGGCCCGTTTCGCGGGCTCACCTACGAGCGGGCCGGGGCGCGGTCAACCGCCCGAGCAGATGGCGAACGGCGAGCCCGGTCACAGGATCGCGCCAATCGGCGGCGATCTCGGCCAGTGGCTGCAGCACGAAGGCGCGGTTGCGGAATTCCGGGTGGGGGACATTCGGCCCGGGCGGCGCGCTCGGTCCGCCCGTCCAGAGAATGATGTCGAGATCGAGCACGCGCGGTCCCCAGCGCCGGCCGTGCCGCCGTCCGAACTCCCGCTCGATCCCCTTCAACGCCGCCAGCAGCGCCGGCGGATCAAGCTCGGTCGAAACGACCACCGCCGCATTGGCGAAGTCGCGCCCGGCCGGCCCCAGCGCCGGATAATCCATGATCCGCGATTGTCGCTCGACCGCGCCGATCGCGCCCAGCGCCGCGACCGCCGCACGCACGACCTGCTCGGGCCGGCCGTGACGGGCGTGCGAGCGATTGGAGCCCAGGGCAATGGCGTAGCTTGTCCGTGTCATCACGCCCCGCCTAGAGGATGAGGATGATCCCCGAAAGCCCGCTCCCCGAGGCCGAAGCGCCGCGCGACTGTCCGCTCTGCCCGCGCCTCGTCGCCTTTCGCGAGCAATTGCGGATCGAGCATCCCGACTGGTGGAACGCGCCGGTACCCGCCTTAGGCGACCGTGGCGCCTGGCTCGCGCTCGTTGGCCTTGCGCCGGGCATGTGGGGCGCCAACCGCACCGGCCGCCCGTTCACCGGCGACCATGCCGGCCATCTCCTGTTCCGGACCCTGCTCAAATTCGGCCTTGCCACGGGCAAATATGAGGAACGGCCCGACGACAGCCTGCGCCTGACCGGCGCGATCATCCTCAATTCGGTCAAATGCCTGCCGCCGCAGAACAAGCCGCTCCCGGCCGAGGTTGCCACCTGCCGCCGCTATTACGAAGCCCAGCTCGGCCTGCTGCCCAACGCCCGTATCCTGGTCGCGCTCGGCCAGATCGCCCATGGCAATGCGGTCCGCGTCGCCGGAGCCCGCCTCGCCGACCACAAGTTCGGCCACCTCGCCGAGCACCGCCTGCCCGGCGGCCGCATCCTGATCGATAGCTACCACTGCTCCCGCTACAACCAGAACACCGGCCGGCT
>JAYRLF010000584.1:0-1676 GCA_041905385.1 Allosphingosinicella sp. | reverse complement strand
GAGCTGGTTGCGGGCGCCGCGATGATCGCCGCGGGCGAGCCGGGCGGCGGCGACGCTGCGCCGCACCGAATACCAGAAGAGCGGCGGATCGTTGCCGAAGCGCGCCCGCAGTTGGGCGTCCATCGCCCGGCGATAGGCTGTCTCGGCGGCATCGTGGCGGCCGTCGAGCATCGCCGCCCGGCCCTCGAGCACATGCTGGGCGACCTCGGCCAGCATGGCGCCGCCGCGGCCGAGCGCGGGCGCCTGGGTGCCGGTCCGGATCGCGGCGATGCCGGCCGCCTCGGCGCGCGCGCCGGCGGCATCGCCGCGGCGGACCAGTGCCTCCCCGCGCGCATAATGGCGCATCGCCTTGTCGATCGCATGGTCGGGCTCGGCCAGCGCCAGCACCGCGGCGACGTCGTCGTGAAGGCCGCGCGTATACCAGGTCGAGGTGCCGAGCATCCGGGCGAACTGCTCGACCTGACCGGTCAGATAGCGGGCGCGATATTGGTCGGACACGCTCTGCGCGGTGGCGCCGTCGCCGCGCGCCAGCGCGCTCTCGATCGCGAAGTGCATGTTGTGGGCGAGCAGGCCGGTCCGGTAGTCCGATGCCGGTGGCCGCACCCGCTCGACATAATTGCGGTCGGCGGCGATCGCGGCGACGTTGACCGCGGCCGCATCGGCATAGCGGCCGACGCCGTAGAAGGTGTGCGAGGGCATGTGGACGAGGTGGCTCGCCGCAGGCGCGATCCGTCCCAAGCGGTCGGCATGGGGCTCGGCCAGATGCTGCCGGTCGATCCAGTCGGTCAGGTGGATGTAGAAATGGATCGCGCCGCCATGGTCGGGATTGCGCGCCAGCACCCGCTCGAGCAGCCGCTGCGACAGCGAATTGGGGCGCATGCTGGTCGAGGCGACCATCCGCGCATCGGCCGCCATGATCGCGATCGTGTCGTCCTGCGGCAGCCGCCGCGCCGCATTTTCCATGAAGGCGGCATAGCCGCGATTGTCGAAGGCGGCGCCGGTGCCGGTCCGCAACGCCGCGGCTCGCACCAGCATGCGGTCGCGCTCGCTCAGGTTCTCGGACAGAGCGAGGGCGCGCTGCGCGGCGGTGCGCGCGGCGCCCAGCTCCTCGGTGCGCGGCTGCAGGTTGATGGTCGGCCCGCGCGCCCAGGCTTCGCCGAAGAAGCACATCGCGCAGTCCGGATCGAGCCGCTGCGCCTGCTGGAAGGCGCGGATCGCCTCGACCTCGTCGAACGCCCAGATCAGCCGGACGCCCTGCGCGAACCAGGCGCGTGCGTCGGCATTTTCGCTGTCCGGCTCGAGGCCGGCGAAGCCGAGGCCCTGGACGAGCACCGGCGGCGGCGCTTCGGCCGGCCGCTCGGGCGTCGCCGCGGCCGGCGCCAGGCAGGATTCGTTGGGGATGGTGGGCGTATGCCGGGTGGCGTCGGTCGCGCTCTCCTGCGCCGAGAGCGCCGTCGCGGCCATCGCGGCACTGAGCAGCATCGCCCGCTTCATCGTCCTGCGCATTCGCCCGCTCCCTTTGGCGGGAGCTTAGCCTCGCGCTATTCGCCGGTGGAAGAGCAAATCTTTCTAGGCCTGGCGCTTGCGCAGCACCAGGGTCGGCCATTCGCCGCGCTCGACCCGGAAGAGCGGCCGCAGGCCATGGCGGCGATAGGCGGCCAGCACCGCGTCGGCCT
>JAYRLF010000583.1:0-1679 GCA_041905385.1 Allosphingosinicella sp. | reverse complement strand
GGCGGCATGGCGCGTCATGCCGGCCAGCGCCTCTTCCGGGGTCAGCCCGAACAGGGTGCAGGCGAAATTGAGCATCAGTGCCGGGGAGAGCACCGGCGAGGTGCCCGGATTGCAGTCCGTGGCGACCGCCATCGCGACATTGTGGCGCCGGAACAGTTCGATCGGCGGCTTCCTGGTTTCCTTGAGCGCGTAGACGGCGCCGGGCAGCAGCACCGCGACCAGGCCGGCCGTAGCCATCGCCCGGACGCCGTCCTCGTCGACATGTTCGAGATGGTCGGCCGAGAGCGCGTTGAATCGTGCCGCCAGCGCCGCGCCATGCTGGTTGCTGAGCTGCTCGGCGTGAAGCTTCACCCTGAGGCCGAGCTCGTCGGCGGCCGTGAAATAGCGCTCCACCTCCTCCGGCGTGAAGCCGATCCCCTCGCAATAGGCGTCGACCGCGTCGGCGAGGTCCTCGGCGGTGACCGCCGGCAGGATCGCGTCGATCGCCAGCCGGACATAATCCTCGCGGCGCTCGCGATATTCGGGCGGCAGCGCATGGAGCGCGAGCAGGGTCGGCGTGATCCGCACCGGCTCGTCGGCGCCGAGCGCCTTGGCCGCGCGCAGCGTCTTCACCTCGCTCTCGATGTCGAGACCGTAGCCGGACTTGATCTCGACTGTCGTGACGCCGCCCTGCATCAACGCGCGCAGCCTTGCCCGCGACGCCTCGATCAGCTGCTCGTGCGAGGCCTCCCGGGTCGCCCGCACCGACGAGACGATCCCGCCCCCGGCCAGAGCGATCTCCTCATAGGTCGCGCCCTCGAGCCTTTGTTCGAACTCGCCGGCGCGGTTGCCGCCGAAGACGAGATGGGTGTGGCAGTCGATCAGGCCCGGCGTCACCCAGGCGCCGCCGAGCGGCTCGACCTTGCGTGCCTGATAGCCGGCCAGCTCGACCCGCCGGCCGACCCGGACGATCCGCCCGTCCTGAATCCCGATCGCGCCATTCTCGATCGCGCCGAACGGCGCGGCGACGGCCGGGTCCATGGTGGCGATGTTGCAGTCGACGAGGAGGCGGTCCCACATGGCATGGTCTTTTAGGGACGGTGCGGTGTAGAGGCAAAGCATGAGCTGGAAGTCCGTCGCCGACCTCATCTTGGACGCTCCCGATGCGCCGGTGGCGATGCTCGGGGCACCGATGGAGGCGGGATCGGTGACGCCGGGGCGCTGCGATCTTGCGCCCGAAGCCGTGCGCCGCGCGCTGCGCCGGCACAGCACCTACGACATCGTCAGCGGGCTCGAGCTCGACATGCCGATCCGCGATGCCGGCGACGTCGCCGTCCAGGGCGTGCTGCCGGCATTGGGCTTCGATCCGATCCGCGAAGCGGTCCGCGATTGCGCGGGCCGCCACGCGCTGACCATCCTGCTGGGCGGCAACAATGCGGTGACGCGGCCGGCCGCGCACGGCCTCGGCCTGCCGCTCGATCGGGTCGGACTGATCACCCTCGACGCCCATTTCGACATGCGCGACACCGATGCCGGGCCGATGAACGGCAATCCGGTCCGCTGCCTGCTCGAGGACGGAATGCCCGGCGCCAACATCTGCCAGGTCGGGCTGGCGCCTTTCGCCAACACCAAGGTGATGCACGACGATGCACGTGCGGCCGGCGTCTCGATCTACACGATCTCTGTTTGCAGTGCCTGGG
>JAYRLF010000582.1:0-1682 GCA_041905385.1 Allosphingosinicella sp. | reverse complement strand
AGGCGAGAAGGCGTTGAGGATCGACAGGTCGAGGCTGTCGAGCCGCGACTGGATGATCAGGCCGTTGCCGTAGCGGCCGGCCAGCCGCACCCGGCCCTGGCGGAGCGCGACCGTCACCGGCTCCAGCCGCCAGCCGGCGCCGTCGCGGCGGATCTGCGCCGGTTCGGCGAAACGGAACGGGATGTTGTTGACCTGGCCCTGCATCGCCGCCCGGATCAGGTCGGGCGCCAAAGCGACATTGGCGGCGATCCGGAACGGCACCGTGTTGCGCCCTTCCGCGAACAGCTGCGCCTGGCCGTTGCCGCCGCGATAATTGATCCGGACGCGGGCGCGCTGGACCATCAGCGGTCCGCTGGTCAGGCCGGCGATCTGGGCGTCGCCGACGATCTCGGGCGCGTTCGGGTAGAGGATGATGCTGGCGCGGACGAAGCCGCGCTGGATCAGGATCGGCACGGCGCCGGGCGTCCGCGCGCCGTTGGCGTCGGCGGTGACGTCGATCCGCTGATAGCGGCCGGCGGCGCTCAGCCGGACGACGCCGTCGAAGCCCTGACCGGCCATGGTCAGCGTCCCGACGAAGGGCCCGGCGCGGCTGCGCACCAGCCGCCCGCGGAAGTCGATGCCGGCGAAGGTGAGCCGATTGACCTGGATCGTCAGCGGCCCGCGTCGGCTGAGGATGACGACATCGGCGCTGAACGGACCATAAGCGGAATCGCCCTGCGCCTGGATCGCCCAGCCTGCGGCGGTCGCACGAACCGTCGCGCGGACGTTGCTGAGGCCGACGCCGAAGCCCGGACTGGCAGCGGTCAGCGCGACCTGCGGCGCCGCAAGCGTCCCCGTCACCCTGACCGTGAGCGGCCCATAACTGTTGCTGACCCCGGCGAGCCTCAGGTCGATCGCCCCATTCGGCCGATAGGTGCCGCCGCCCGACGTCACCCGGAGCAGGGGCGATGCGACGCGGACATTGTCGATGCGGACCAGGCCGGACGGGTCCATCGCGACGTCGGCCGAGGCCACGGCCGGCCCGCCGAGCAGGCCGGCCACCGTGGTGTTGTCGATCCGCCGCGAGCGTGCCGAGACCCGGCCGCGCAGGCCGAAGCCGCCGGCCTGGCTGACCATGTCGAAATTGGTGGTCAGGTCGAACAGGCCGACGCCGTCGACCAGATAATTGTTCACCCGGCCGTTGATGCCGGCCCGATAGACGCCGGCGGCGAGGTCGAACGCCAGCACCAACGTCGCGTCGATCCGGTCGGAGCGGATGCGCAGATTATCGGACACGATCCGCGAGCCGGTGACGCCGAGGTCGCCGTTCATGACGATGTTCCGGATCGGGCCGCCGGCGACGCTGTCGAAGCCGACGATCCGGTCGGCGCGGGCCGACACCGGCACGATGATGTCGTCGGCCCGAACCCGGGCGCTGCCGCTGGCGCGCAGCCCTTCGATCGTGGTCGTGTCGAAGGTGAGCCGCGCGGCGCGCAGGTCGTAGGCCACGGCGGGCGTGGCGAAGGCGCCGTTGAGCACCATTGCGATCTGGACGTCGCGGCCGCTGAGATTGGGCGCGATCGCGCCGGGCTGAAGCAGCCGCGCGGCGACCCTGAAATCGCTGAACTGGTTGCGGCCCAGATCGGCCACGCCTTCCGCGGCAACGGCGAGCGCGCGGCTGCTCAGCCGCCGCCGCATGTCGG
>JAYRLF010000162.1:0-8802 GCA_041905385.1 Allosphingosinicella sp. | reverse complement strand
GGCTTCGCTTTCCGGCTCGCCACCCTGCCCGCCTTCGCCGCGATCCCCTTCATCATCCTCTACCGCGTGCCGCGCGAGCTGATCGAGGTGATCGCGCCGCCGATCGCGGTCACCCTGGCCGGCATCCTCTGGCTGCAATGCGGCGCCTGGCGCGTCAGCGGCGCGCGGCCCGCCGGCGCCGCGCCGACCGGCGCGATTCTCGTGCCCTTGCTGGTGGCGGCCGCTTTGCTCGCCATCTTCCAGCTGATGCTGCGGCCCGGCATTCCCTTCTACTGATGCAAGCGCCGCCCTTGCCGAGCCTTGCCCCTGCGGCCTAGTAGCTTTCCTGCAACAGGGAGAGCGCCGTGAGCGAAGGCAGCAACGTCAAATTCTCGGAAGCCGAGGCGCTGGAATTCCATAGCATGGGCCGGCCCGGCAAGATCGAGATCATCGCGTCGAAGCCGATGGCGACGCAGCGCGACCTCAGCCTGGCCTATTCGCCCGGCGTCGCCGTGCCGGTGCGCGCGATCGCCGACAATCCGGGCCTGGCCTATGATTATACCGCCAAGGGCAATCTCGTCGCGGTGATCTCCAACGGCACCGCGATTCTCGGCCTCGGCAATCTCGGCGCGCTCGCCTCCAAGCCGGTGATGGAAGGCAAGGCGGTCTTGTTCAAGCGCTTCGCCGACGTCGATTCGATCGATCTCGAGCTCGCCACCGAGGATCCGGACGCCTTCATCGAGGCGGTCGCTTTGATGGAGCCGAGCTTCGGCGGCATCAACCTCGAGGACATCAAGGCGCCGGAATGCTTCATCATCGAGCAGGCGCTGCGCGAGCGGATGAACATCCCGGTGATGCACGACGATCAGCACGGCACCGCGATCATCAGCGCCGCCGGCCTGATCAACGCCTGCTACCTGACCGGGCGCAAGGTGAAGGACATCAAGCTGGTCGTGAACGGCGCCGGGGCGGCGGCGATCGCCTGCACCGAATTGGTCAAGGCGATGGGCGTGCCGCACGACAATGTCATCATGTGCGACCGCAAGGGCGTGATCTACCAGGGCCGCACCGAGGGCATGGACCAATGGAAATCGGCCCATGCCGCCAATACCGACGCGCGCACGCTCGAGGAGGCGCTGAAGGGCGCCGACGTCTTCTTCGGCCTGTCGGCGGCCGGCGCGCTCAAGCCCGAGATGGTCAAGGCGATGGCGAAGAAGCCGATCATCTTCGCCATGGCCAATCCCGACCCCGAGATCACCCCGCCCGACGCGAAGGCGGCGCGGCCCGATGCGATCGTCGCCACCGGCCGCTCCGACTATCCAAACCAGGTCAACAATGTGCTCGGCTTCCCCTTCATCTTCCGCGGCGCGCTCGACGTGCGCGCGACCGCGATCAACGAGGAGATGAAGATCGCCGCGGCCGAGGCGCTCGCCGACCTCGCCCGCCAGCGCGTGCCCGAGGAGGTCGCCATTGCCTATGGCGGCCGCGCCCACAGCTTCGGCCCCGATTACATCATCCCCGCGCCGTTCGATCCGCGGCTGATGGAGGTGGTGCCGGCCGCGGTCGCCGCCGCGGCGATGAAGACCGGCGTCGCCCAGCGTCCGATCGAGGATATGGACGAATATCGCACCGCTCTCAGGGCTCGGCTCAATCCGACCACCTCGGTGCTGACCCTCGCCTATGACGCGGCCCGCAACGATCCCCGCCGCGTCCTGTTCGCCGAGGGCGAGGAGGATGTCGTGCTGCGCGCCGCCATCTCGTTCCGCGACGGCGGCTATGGCATTCCGGTGCTGGTCGGGCGCGAGGACGTCTACGACCGGCTGCGCGAGCTCGGCGTCGAGAATCCCGAATCGTTCGAGGTGCTGAACAGCCGCAACTATACGCGGGTCAAGGAGATGGCCGACTATCTCTACCAGCGGCTGCAGCGGCGCGGCTATCTGCCGCGCGAGGTCGAGCGGATCGTCAACCAGGACCGCAACATCTTCGCCGCCTGCGCGCTCGCGATCGGCGAGGCCGACGCGATGATCACCGGCGTCACCCGGACCTATGCCCAGAATCTGCGCCAGATCCGCCGGGTGATCGACGCGCAGGCGGGCGTGACCCCGTTCGGAATCCACGTCCTGGTCGGCCAGGCGCACACCGTGTTCATCGCCGACACGACGGTGACCGAGCGGCCGGGGCCGGAGCAGTTGGTCGAGATCGCGATCCGCACCGCCGGCGTCGCCCGCCGGATGGGCCACGAGCCGCGCGTCGCCTTCCTGTCCTATTCCAATTTCGGCAATCCCGAGGGCAGCTATCTCGAGCGGATCCGCGAGGCGGTGAAGCTGATGGACAAGCGCGACGACATCGACTTCGAATATGAAGGCGAGATGGCGCCCGACGTCGCCCTCAACCCGACGATGCAGAAGATCTATCCGTTCATCCGCCTCAAGGGGCCGGCCAACGTGCTGGTCATGCCGGGCCTGCAAACCGCAAACATCTCCGCCAAATTGCTCAAGGAGCTCGGCGGCGACGCGGTGATCGGGCCGATGCTGGTCGGCATGGAGAAGCAGGTCCAGGTCGCGCCGATGGCCGCGACCGCGTCCGACCTGGTGACGCTGGCCGTGCTCGCCGCGGGGAAGATCGTCAGCTGAGGCCGCGACATTTCGCACGACTGGCGGCTCGCTTGCGCGAGCCGATGAACCGGGCCGTCATGCCCCCGGCATGACTGCGGATCGCGTCGCGATCCGCACCCGGTTCATTATTGCGGGTTGTCGGCGGTGGTGCCGCGCTGGCCGGACTGGCCGACCGCACCGATATTGCCGAACAATTCCTCGAACAGGCTGCGGTTGCGGCCCAGGGTCGGGGTCTCGTCGTTGGACGGCTCGATCCGCGCGGCGAGCTCGAGGCCGGTGCGGTCGACGCGCTCGACATTGCCGTTCTGGTCGAAACGGACGCGCAGCACGATCTGGTTCGACGGCCGCGGCATGTTGAAGGCGAGCTGGCGGGTGTCGCGCGACACATAATACCAGTCGCGCTGGTCGAACTGGCCGACGAAGGTCGGCCGGCCGAGCGTGCCCTGGACCGATTCGCGATTGTCGACGCCGGGCTGGATCGCGGTGATCAGGGGCTCGTCCATGATATAGCCCTGATGGTCGCGGATCGGCGCGCAGCCTGCGGCGAGCAGGCCGCCGGCGAGCGCAGCAGCGAGGACGGCGCTCTTGCCATGGCGGAAGTTCATCTCGATCTCCTGGTCGCCCGCGCATCTCGAGAGGGAGGCGCCGGACTTGACTAGACTTTTCATTATGAACATCGGCTAACCGGCGCAAGCCGCCCGATCATTGGAAGCCGCCTTGTCCTTCTTGCAGAGACTGTTTCGCGACAAACGGCCGCGTGCCACGCTCGAACCGCTTTACCAGGCGACCGTGGCCGCGGGCCGCGATCCGGCCTGGTATCTGGAAGGCGGCGTGCCGGACACGCTGAACGGCCGGTTCGACATGGTCGCGGCGCTGGTCGCGCTGGTGCTGGTCCGGATCGAGGCCGAGGGCGAGACGGGCCGAGTGCCGGGCGTGCTGCTGACCGAAGTGTTCGTCGACGACATGGATGCGACGATGCGCCAGATCGGCGTCGGCGATTATGTCGTCGGCAAGCAGGTCGGCCGAATGGTCGGTGCGCTCGGCGGCCGGCTCAGCGCCTTCCGGTCGGCCTTGTCGGTCGGAGACGGGTTCGAGGCAGCGGTCCGCCGCAACATCTTCCACGAAGCGCCGCCGAGCGAAGAGGCGGTCGCCTTCGTCTCGGCGCGCATGGCCCGTTTCGCCGAGGCGCTGAAGGCGATCCCGCTCGACGGCCTCGTCGCGGGCCAGGTGCCGGCCTTGTGACGCGGCCCGAATTCAGCCGGCCGGTCCGAATCGACACGCTCGGCGCCGAGGCGAGGCCGATGGCGTTCGAGGCGGAGCCCGAAGAGCGCGAGGCGCTGGCGCGGCGCTTCGGCCTGGTCGCGATCGACCGGCTCGCCGCCGAGACCGAGATCGCGCGCAAGGGCGAATCGGTGATCGCCCGCGGCCGGATCGATGCGGCGGTGATTCAGAGCTGCGTCGCGAGCGGCGAGCCGGTCGAGGCGGCGATCGACGAGCCGTTCGAGCTCGAATTCCGGCCGTCGCCCGGGGCCGGGCAGCACGATGAGGAGATCGAGCTCGGCGAGAGCGAGCTCGACATCGTCTTCTACGACGGCGCCGCGGTCGACCTCGGCGAGGCGGTCGCCGAGACGCTCGCGCTCGCGCTCGACCCTTATCCGCGCGCGCCCGGCGCCGCCGAGGCGCTCAAGGCGGCCGGGGTGAAGAGCGAAGAGGAAGCCGGCCCGTTCGGCGCGCTGGCCGGCTTGCGGGATAAGCTGAAGGGCAAAGGCGAATAGACCAACCCGTATCCAGCTACGGGGAATTTGCTCGCGCGGAGACGCGAAGGCGCGGAGACGTCAGCGACCTGCGATCGCTGAGCCAGAATTCCATCACGGGATAGTTCCCGCTCGGCCCTCCGCGTCTCCGCGCGAAACTTTCAGGGAGTCGACGACGCTCTGCGCTCCTCAGAACGGGACGTCGTCGTCCAGATCGGTGTCGAACGCCGGCTGGGGCTGGCGCGCCGGGCGGTTGCCGCCGCTGAAATCGCCGCCGCCGCTGCTGCCGAAATTGCTGCCGCCGCCGAAGCTGTCGCCATAATCGTCGCCGCCGCCGCCACCGCCGCCGCGGCTGTCGAGCAGGACGAGCTCGCCGCGGAAGCGCTGCAGCACGACCTCGGTCGAATAGCGGTCCTGGCCGCTCTGGTCCTGCCATTTGCGGGTCTGGATCTGGCCTTCGAGATAGACCTTCGAGCCCTTGCGCAGATATTGCTTGGCGACCCGGCCGAGATTCTCGTTGAAGATGACGACGCGGTGCCATTCGGTCCGTTCCTGGCGGTTGCCGTCGCGGTCCTTCCAGCTTTCCGACGTGGCGACGCGCATGTTCACCACCTCGCCGCCATTGTTGAGCGAGCGAACCTCCGGATCGTCACCGAGATTGCCGACCAGAATCACCTTGTTCACGCCCGCCATGTCATCCTCCTGCTTCCGAACACCGAATCGAATAGGCCATAGGGCCGCGCCCGCCAAGCGGACGTGCAGAGTTACTAACAGAACATTTGCAGAACAATCAAGTGGCCGCGACGATCAGGCCGTGGCGGGCGACCGGCGACGCGCGACGAGGAAGCCGATCGCCAGCAAGGCGGCCATGACCAGCTGCGCGAGCAGCGTCTCGAGCGTCGGATAGACGCCGAGGATCACGCTGCGCGGGAAGCCGGCGAGCGGCGTGACGCCGATCATCCCGGCCTCCTGCAACGCGGCGACTCCCTTGCCCGCGAGCACGACCGCGAGCACCGCGATCAAGGCGGCCGAATAAGCGAAGAATTGCGCGATCGGCAGCCGCGCGCTCAGCCGCAGCATCGCCCAGGCGATCAAGGCGAGCAACGCGGTCGCGACCGCGGCGCCGCCGATCAAGGCAGCGGTGTTGCCCTTGCTGCCCAAAGCCGCGAAGAAGATGATCGTCTCGAACACCTCGCGATAGACGGCGATGAAGGCGAGCCCGAACAGGAACCAGCCGGAGCCGCGGTTGAGCGCCTTGCCGAGTTTGTCGCGCACATAGGCCTGCCAGGCGCCGGCCTGGGCCTTGCCGTGCATCCAGATGCCGACGAACAGCAGGACGATTGCGGCGATCAGCGAGCCGAAGCCCTCGGTGAGCTCGCGGTCGGCGCCGCTGATGGTGATGAAATGGGTCGCCGCCCACCAGGTCGCGACGCCGGCCAGCAATGCGAGGATCCAGCCGGCATGGACAGGGCGCAGCATCTCCCGCCGCTCGGCCTTGCGCAGGAATCCGATCATCGCGATCACGATCAGCAGCGCCTCGAGCCCCTCGCGCAGCAGGATCGCGAAGGCGCCGAGGAAAGCGGTGAGATTGTCGTCGGCACCTGGCGCCAGCGCGTTCTCGGCCTGGCCGAACAGGCCGTCGAGCGCGGCGATTCGGGCCGCGACGTCGTCGGCCGGGGCGCCGCGCGCGATCGCGGCGCGCAGCTCGCCCATCGCCCGCTCGACATCGGCGACGAGGCCGCCATTGCGGGCGCCGAGCACGGCCTCGACCGGCTCGAACCCGTCGAGATAGGCGGCGAGCGCGAACTCGCTGGCGCGCTCGCGATCGCCGCCGCGATAGGCGACGAGGCTGCGCGAGAGCAAATTGCGCGCGACCGCGAGCGATCCGGCCGCATCGCCTTGCGACAGGATCGCGGGCTCGGCGCGGAGATAGGCCATCAGCGCCGCGGCCCGCTCGGGCCCGACCTTGCGCTCGAGCCCGGCCGGAGTGAGCTCGACCAGATTTTCGAGGTCGCCGATCTCGGCGCGCATCGCGGCCTCGCCTTGCCACAGTGCCTGGCCGCGTTGCCGCAGATCGTCGCCATAAGCGATCCGGCCGATATGGAAGGCGAGCGCCCAGCGGTCCTGGGCGGACAGATGCGCATAGGATTGCATCGCCGTGCCCTCGAGTCCCTGGCCGATCACCTGGTAGAGCGCGAACAGGCTGCGCTCGCGCGCCCTCGCCCGGTCGGTGAAGTCGATCGGCGGCGGATCGAGGCTGCGCGCCATCGCCGTGTCGGCGGCGCCGGTGGCGCCGTGGCACGAGGCGCAGTCGCGCGCATAGAGCGCGGCGCCGCGCGCAAGGTCCGGCGGCGCGGTCGGCGCCATCGGCACCGGATAGACTTCGAGCAGGCTTGCGGCGAGGCCGCGGGCCATGCGGTCGACCTCGGCCGGCGGCGCGCGCCGCGCGATCGCCCCCTGCAGCGCGGCGGCGCCCTCGATCAGCTCCGCGCGTTCGGGGCGGGCCGGAAGGGTGGGCAGGCGCTGGGAAACCGACGCGGAAAATTCCCGCATCTCGTCATATTCGAGCTGGCTGACGATCCGTCCGTCCTGGACCGCGCCGGCATAATCGACCGCGATATAGTCGAGCAGCCGCCAGGTGGTCTGGACGGCCTCGTCCTGCGCCCGGGCCGGCGTCGGCGCGAGGGCGAAGAGCGACAGCAACAGGGCGACTGCAAGCGCGGACAGACGGTTCGACATATTCCCCCGCCGGGTGAGAGATGCCGGGCCTAGCGGCGCTGCGACTGATTATCAATAGCGGTAGCTCACGGTGTCGCCGCAGGCTTCGCCCACATCATTTCTTAACCATTCCCTGTGAGGGATGAAGCCTTGTTGAAGGGAGCGTCACTTTTGTCCGACACGCGCGCAGTCCAAAGTCGGAGCCGGTTCGATCTCGACCTGGTCGAGAAGGCCATCGTCGCGACCTTCATGACCTTCCTCGCCGCGCGAATGGTGCCGATCGTGCTCGCCACCGGCGCGCTGCCGCCGCTGCTGCTGCTGATCTCCGAATCGATGGTCGTCCTCTTCATCCTGATGCGGCGGCCGAGCGACAGCCTGTCGCGGCGCGGCAGCGACTGGCTGGTCGGCCTCGCCGGAACCTTGGCGCCGCTGCTGGCGATCGCGCCCGAGGGTCGGGCGCTGGCGTCCGGCCTGGTCATCGAGACCCTGATGATCGTGGGCATGATGCTGCAGATCTCGGCCAAATTGATCCTGCGGCGCAGCTTCGGCGTCGTCGCCGCCAATCGCGGCGTCAAGGCGAGCGGGCCCTATCGCCTGGTCCGCCATCCGATGTATGCCGGCTATGCCCTCACCCATATCGGCTTCCTGCTCGCCGGCCCGAGCCTGTGGAACGTCGCCGTCTATTCGGCGACCGTCGCCTTCCAGGTGCGGCGGATCCTCGCCGAGGAAAGGGTCCTGAGCCAGGATCCGGCCTATCGGGCGCTGATGGAGAAAACCCGCTACCGGCTCCTGCCCTTCGTCTTCTGAGCCCCGGCGATGAGCGCGTTCGCCGACCTGTTCGACTTCCGGCTCTTCTTCCTGGCCGCTTTGCTGTTCGTGCCGCTCGAGCGGCTGTTCGCGGCGAAGCGCAATCAGAAGATCTTGCGGCCGGAATGGACGCTCGACCTGGTCTACGTCTTCGCCAACGGCATCTTGATCCGGATCGGCCTGATCGGAGTCGCCGTGCTGCTGATCGCCTGGAGCCCGGTTCTCGTCCCGGCTGAATGGCGGGCGGCGGTCCGTGGCCAGCCGCTCTGGCTGCAGCTGATCGAGGTGCTGCTGCTCGCCGATCTCGGCCTCTATTTCGCGCACCGTGCCTTTCACGCCGTGCCCGCCTTGTGGCGGATCCACCAGGTCCACCACAGCATCGAGCATATGGACTGGCTCGCCGCGCACCGTGTCCATCCGATCGACCAGATCCTGACCAAGACGGCGTCGTTCCTGCCCTTGTTCGCGCTCGACTTCTCGGTCGGGGCGATCGCGATCTTCGGGCTGATCTTCCAGTTCCACGCGGTGCTGGTGCACGCCAATATCCGGCTCGGCTTCGGCCCGCTCAAATGGCTGCTCGTCTCACCCGACTTTCACCATTGGCACCATTGCCGCGACCGCGAAGCGTGGGACCGCAATTTCGCGGCCCAGTTCGCGCTCTGGGATCATCTGTTCGGCACGGCCTATTTGCCGGCAAGGAAAAAGGCGGAACGCTTCGGGATCAGCGAACCGATGCCGTCAACCTATGGCGAGCAATTGCTCCACCCGTTCAGGATCACACCGCAGGGTAGCGCAGCCGCCCCAGAAATCGGCTGAGCGACGGCATCCGATCGCGCGATCCGCGCCAGCGCGCCTTCGCTTTCTCGAAGTTCATGACGTCGTCGATCCGGCGGTCGAGAAAGGCGCGTGTCGCGGCCAGGCCTTCGCTG
>JAYRLF010000161.1:0-8829 GCA_041905385.1 Allosphingosinicella sp. | reverse complement strand
TGACCTCGATCTGGGCCGCCAGCTGGGACGCTTCCTGTGCCTGGACGCTGCGGTCGATCACCGCCAGGGTCTGGCCGGCGCCGACCCACTGGCCCGGCTCGACCAGAACGCGGACGATCTGACCGCCCTCGCCGGGCACGCCGACCGGCATGTCGCGGCGCGCGGCCAGCGAGCCGGTCGCGGCGATCACCGAGGCGACATCCTGCCGGCCCGGAACGATCACCGTCACGGCCGGCAGCTGCTGGCCCTCGGCGCCCTTGGGGGCCGCGGCCTTCTCGCCGCCGCCGCCCATCATTGCGAGCGCGACGATCGCCAGCACGGCGACAAGGATGACGGCGATGATGATGTTGCGGCGCCGCTTGCGCCGCGCGACCAGTTCCTCGTCGACGACGACGTCGTCGATCGCGTCCCGCTGCCATTTGCTCGACTCGAAGTTCATCGCTTTCATCGTCCCCACTCAGGCTGCGCGGCCGGTGACCGCTGGCGGCGCTGTATTATCCGAATATATCACTTGGAACAAGCCAAAATAACAGGCGCCACATATGCTGGAGCGCCCCGCCGGCGCCTTTACATGCATCCGGCGCGCATTACCAATGCGCAACTTTACGGATGGCGATATGGTGGCGGAGTCGCGCCCGGCAAGGAGAGCATAGGATGTCCGAATATCTCGCCGATTATGGCTGGCTGACCTGGATCATCATCGGCCTGATCGCCGGCGCCATCGCCAAGGCGATCACGCCCGGCCGCGATCCGAGCGGCTGCATCGTCACCATCCTGCTCGGCGTCGGCGGCGCCGTGGTCGCCGGATTCCTCGGTCAGCAGCTCGGCTGGTACCGGCCGGGGCAGGGCGCCGGCTTCCTCGCCGCGATCGTCGGCGCGGTCCTGATCCTGTTCGTCTATCGCCTCATTGCCCGCCGCTGAAAGGGCGGTTCAGCAACGGTGCAGCGCAACGGGGGCTAAGCGCGTGTCGTAAGACATGTGAAGGAGCCCTCAATGCTGTTGCGTAACCTCTCTTTGGCCACGGCCTTGGCGATGACCCTGCCGCTCGCTGTACCGGCGGCCGCCCAGACCGCCGTCGTCCAGCCGCTCGCCGGCACCCGGCTCGACGTCGTCGCCCTCGGCGAGGTGACCCGTGTGCCCGACATCGTCCGGATCAACGCCGGCGTCGTCACCCAGGCGCCGAGCGCGGTCGAGGCGATTCGCCAGAATGCGCAGCGCATGGAATCGGTGCGCGCGGCGCTGCGCCGGGCGGGAATCGCCGACCGCGACATCCAGACCAGCAACATCAGCCTCCAGCCCGACTATCGCTATGCCGAGAACCAGCCGCCGCGGCTGACCGGCTATCGCGCCTCGAACGAGGTCAATGTCCGCTTTCGCGACATCGCCAATAGCGGCCGCATCCTCGACGCGCTGGTCGCCGAGGGCGCGAATCAGATCAACGGGCCGATGCTGGAGATCGAGCGGCCGGAAGCGGCGCTCGACGAGGCGCGGACCGCGGCGCTCGCCAATGCCCGGGCACGGGCCGAGCTCTATGCCCGGGCACTCGGCATGCGGGTGAAGCGCGTAATCGCCGTCAGTGAAGCGGGCGCGACCCCGCCGAGCCCGATGCCGGTGCTCCGGATGGAAGCCCGCGATGCCGCCGCGAACCAGATCAGCCCAGGCGAGCAGCGGCTCGGGGTGAACCTGACCGTCAGTTTCGAGCTCGAATGAGCGGATGACGACCGGGGGAGCGGCGCCGCCGCTCCCCCCGCTTGCTTCAGCGCACGCTGCCGCGGCGGAACAGGTTGATCACGCCGAGCAGGATCACGGCTCCGACCAGCGAGACCAGGAACGAGGTCAGGGTGATCGTGTCGTTGATGTCGCCGCGATTGAAGATCAGGCCGCCGATGAAGGCGCCGACGATGCCGACGACGATATTCATCAATATGCCCTGCTGGGCGTCCGTGCGCATGAGCATGCTCGCGATCCATCCGACGATGCCGCCGACGACGAGCCAGATGATGATTCCCATCGCTACCTCCCATTCTCCACAGGCCTGTTGGTTACGCTTGCGGTACGGAAAGCAAGACGCGCCGCGGACGGGTGGGTTCCTGTCCGCGGCGCGACGATTGTAGGGAACATGTCCGCCGAAGCTCCGTCAGGAGCGAAGGCGGGTCAATATTTCTGCTGCCGCTCGTAGAGCGTGCGATAATGCTGGATGCGCGTGACCCGAAGGCCCGGCATGCCCGAACGGTCGACCGCCCGCTGCCAGCCGGCGAATTCCTCGAGGCTGAGTCCATAGCGCTCGCACGCTTCGTCGACGCTCAGCAGGCCACCATTGACCGCGGAGACGACCTCCGCCTTGCGGCGCACGACCCAGCGGGTCGTCGACGGCGGCGGCAGCGAGTCGATGGTCAGCGGCTCGCCGAGCGGGCCAATCACCTGGGCGGGGCGGATTCTCTGGTTCTCGATCATTCAAACCTCAACAACTGCACGCGCATTCGGCTGTTTTTCGCCGTTTGCGTCGACCACCCATAAAGCGAGAGCGTTGAAGGAACGCTAAAACGCCAAGGTAAACGCCACGGTGAACAGGGTTTACGGGTCATTGACACGTCGTCCCGCTTCGGCACGGCTGAAACAGCCGCGCTGCGCCGACAGGGCCTGGCGCCAGTCCGGCCCGGCCAGCAGCAGCTCGACCAGCGGCTCCTCGACCTGCTCGGCCAAGGCCTCGATCGCCCTGGGCGGCGCCTGCACGGTCTCCATCCGCCGTCGCGTCGCGAGGGCGGCCACCAGCATGCCGTGATCGAGATGCGCCGCGCGATCGCGTGCGAGCAGGCGCTCGGCCCGGCGCAGGAAGCCCATGTCCATCCTGCAGCGTGTAGCAAAGGAGAGTGAAGAGGCCGTAAAGCCTGTGGTTGCGGCTATTGCGCTATCCCGCGTCCGGCTCGGCGCTTGGTGGATCCGGATTCTGCCCCTATCTAGCCGCGCATGATCGAGGCGGATTTCCAGCTCGGCCGGCCCGCGCGCCAGGCCAGGATCGTCGTCGCCATGTCCGGCGGCGTCGACAGCTCGGTCGTGGCCGCGCTCGCCGCGCGCAGCGGCGCTGAGGTGATCGGCGTCACCCTGCAGCTCTATGATCATGGCGAGGCGGTCGGCCGGGCGAAGAGCTGCTGCGCCGGGCGCGACATCTACGACGCCAAGACCGTCGCCGACCGGCTCGGCATCGCCCATTATGTGCTCGATTATGAAAGCCGCTTCCGCGACAGCGTGATCGAGCGGTTCGCCGACGAATATGCACGCGGCCGCACGCCGATCCCCTGCATCAGCTGCAACCAGGGGGTGAAGTTCACCGATCTGGTCGGGATCGCCCGCGATCTCGGCGCCGACTGCCTGGCGACCGGCCATTATGTCCGGCGCGTCGCCGGGCCGAACGGCGCCGAGCTCCACCGCGCCGCCGATCCGGCCCGCGACCAGAGCTATTTCCTGTTCGCGACGACCCGCGGCCAGCTCGATTTCCTGCGCTTTCCCCTGGGCTCGCTGCCGAAGCCGGCGGTGCGCGAGATCGCGCGCGAGCTCGAGCTGATCGTGGCCGACAAGCCCGACAGCCAGGACATCTGCTTCGTCCCCGACGGCGATTATGCGCGGGTGGTGGCGAAGGTTCGGCCCGAGGCGGTGCGGGGCGGCGAGATCGTCGATCGCGACGGCCGGGTGCTCGGCGCGCATCCGGGACTGATCCATTTCACCGTCGGCCAGCGCCGCGGCCTCGAGATCGGCGGCCAGAGCGCGCCGCTCTACGTGCTGCGGCTCGAGCCGGAGAGCGGTCGCGTGGTGGTCGGGCCGAAGCAGGCGCTTGCGGTCCGCGCCGCGCGGCTCGACGGGATCAACTGGCTCGGCGAGGGCCAGAGCGACGGCCTCACCGTCAAGGTGCGGTCACTGGCGAAGCCGGCGCCGGCTCGCTTCGTTGACGGGGTCGTCCATTTCGACCGGCCGGAATATGGCGTCTCGCCCGGCCAGGCGGCAGTGTTCTACGACGGCGACCGCGTGCTCGGCGGCGGCTGGATCGAGGAGACCGTCTCGGCCGAGCTCGAAGCGGCTTGACGCCTGGCAATCCAGAAGAGCACCAGCCCGATCGCCACCGCGCCGGCGAGCATCAGCCAGGCCCGGCCGGTCGATTGGCTCGCCGCCCACAGGCAGACTCCGACCGCGGCCGCGACCATCAGCCAGGTTCCGGGACCATTGCTTAGTCCGGCGGCGCGGCGCGCGGCCGGCAGCGAGATGAAGCTGGCCGAATAGACGAACATCCGCACCAGGGTGCTCATCACCGCGAGCCAGACGAAGCTGCCGCTGACCGCCAGGCCGGCCACGACCAGGCCCATGAACAGCACCGAATTGAGCGGCGTCGCGAAGCGCGGATCGACCTTGCCGAACCAGCGCGGCAGCGAGCCCGCTTCGGCGAGCGCATAAGTGATGCGCGGCGTCGAGGTCATCGTGCTGGTGATGTTGCCCGCGACCGACGCCATTGCCGTCAGCGCCAGCAGGATCGCGCCGGCCGGGCCGATCAGGCGCTCGGCCATGGCCGCGAGCGGCGCTTCAGGCGCCGGTCCGGCCGGCATCGCCGCGACATATGCAAGCTGGACCAGGAAATAGATCAGCACCGTGCCGAGCACGGTGGTGAGCAAAGCGCGCGGGATGGTCCGGCGGGGATCGGTGGTCTCGCCGGCGGGAACCAGCGCATTTTCGAAGCCGACGAAGGCATAGAGCACGACCAGCGAGGTCGCCTCGAGCGCGGAGAAGGTCGGCAAACCTCCGGGCGCCGGCACGCCGGCGGCGATCAGCGCCCAGAAGGCGAGGCCGATCAGCGGCAGCGCCTTGAACAGGGTCAGCGCGTCGAGCGCACGGATCGCCTTCTTGACGCCGATCACATTGATCGCGGTCAGCAAGGCGACCAGGACCAGGATCGTGCCGATCCGGCCGGGGCCATTGTCGAGCGCTGGCCATAGAGAGGCCGCATAGGCGGCGAAAACATTGGCATTGGCTGCGGACGCCCCGGCACGCGCGAGATAATAGAGCCAGCCCGCCTCGAACGAGACGGTGCGGCCCAGGCAGGCGGTATAGGCGACCGGACCGCCGCTGTTCGGGAACAGCGCGGCAAGCCCGGCAAAGGGCAAGGCGATCAGCAGGACGAGCAGCCCGAAGATCGGGAACAGCCACGGGCTGAACGCGCCGAACTGCTCGTAAAGCGTTCCAGGCAAAGCGAAAATTCCGGCACCGACAATGCCGTTGAAGGCCAGGAAGGCCGACCCGGTGAAGCCGATGTCGCGGCGGAGTCCGCCTTCGCCCGAACTGCTCATATCCTCTCCCGACACGCTTTGGCGGCAAAGGTGCGGGATCGGCCGGGTCAAGGCAAGCCGGGGGTAGCGCTTGCAAAAGGTTGCGGCACCGAGACAAAACCTAGCGCGGGCGGCTGCGCTCGCGCTGTTGCTGCCGTTCGCGCCGCGCCTGGCGGATCATTTCCTCCCAGCAGCCGGTGAAGCCGCCGGGTCCGACCGTCGAGCAGCTCTGCGGCCCGGTCCGGCCGACCGTCTCCAGCGCCTCCGCCTCCTCGGCCCAGCTCTCGTCGGCCTGGTCGGGATCGTCGCGCAGGCGCTGCGGGATCCGATAGCGCTCGCTCTCCGGCCGCCGCGCGCAGACGACAATCCGCTCGCTGGTGCTCGGCGGGCAGCGGTCATTGCCGTAGATGGTGATCCGCAGCACCGGCCGCTCTTCCGGCTGCGCGGCCAGCGATCCGCCCGCCAGCGCCAATGCGGTGAGAAGCTCGAACATCTCCGCCTCCTGCCGGTATCAAGCCGGCGGCGGAGGGTTAGTTCCGCGGCGGGACGCTGGCTTCGATCTCGGCCTCGGCCTCTTCCGCCTCGGCCTCGCTGATCCGGCGCATCCGGTCGCGGCGGGCCTGCTCGATCAGCTGGTTCCAATTGACCTCGTCGCCGCCGGCGCGCTCGGCGCGGGCCTGGCGGACGATCTGGTTGAAGCAGCCGGTGAAGCCGCCCGCGCCGACCGTCGAGCAGCTCTCGGCGCCGGTCCGGCCGGCATAGCTCAGCTCGAGCGCCCGATTGGCCCAGCTCTGATTGGCCGGATCGTTGGGATTGTCGCGCAGCTGCGGCGGGATCCGGAAGCGATCGTCCTCCGGCAGCCGTGCGCAGACGTTGATCTCCTCGTCCGTGCTCTGCGGACAGGGATCCTCGCCATAGATGATCAGCTGGTTGACGCGCGGCTCGGCGGCGGGCGCCGCCGCCTGGACGGCCTCGGGCGCGGCGACCCCCGGCTGCTGCGCCAGGGCGGGGGCGGCCAGCAAGGCGAGGGGCAGTGCGATCAGGGGGAGGCGCATGACTCAGATCCTCTTCGACAATTCGATGGCGACGCGGCAGCCGGCCCGAATCGCGGCGTACATCAAGGGATAGCCGAAGCTGTCCTCGGCGCCAGCCTCGATCGCGCTGTCCCGATGCTCGCGCTCGTCCGCCTGAAACCGGGCGATGCTGGCGGCAAGCGCCGGCTCGTCCGTGCCGAGCGCTTCGAGCTGCTCGGAATAATGGGCGTCGATCTCGTCCTCGACCGCTGCGGTGCAGGCCATCGCCGCCTGCGGGCTCATCAGAGCGGTGGCGGCGCCGAGCGCGAAGCCGGCGGCATTCCAGATCGGCTGCAGCAGGGTCGGCCGCACGCCGCGCTCGGCGAGCAAATCGTCGAAATGCTTGAGATGGTCCTGTTCCTGCGCCGCCATCCGGGCGACCAAAGCGGAGGCAGGCTGGGCGTCGCCGAGCACGGCGAGCTGGCCGGCATAGATGCGGGTCGCGCCATATTCGCCGGCCTGGTCGACACGCAGTATCGACGGAACGTCGGCGCGACGGTTGCCGGGCCGCCAGCTCATGCCGTCGCCCGCGGTCGTTTGAGGCTCAACCACAAGATCACCAACGCCGAACCGAGCGAAAGGATCGCATTCCATCCCGCCATCGAGATTCCGAGCAGCGACCATTGGATCTGGTCGCATCGGATCAGGGGCGCTTCGAGGATCTGCTTCAGTACGTCCGCGGACGAGCCGCCGCCGATCTGCGACGTGCACTGGGTGAAACCCTCGAAATAGCCGGCCTCGACGCCGGCATGATAGAATCCGATCGCGCCGCTCGCGGCGATGCCGAGCGCGGCGAGCCAGACCAGGCTGCGGCCGCGGTCCGGCATGCGCCCGCCCAGCGCGAAGGCGGCCAGCGCGAAGGCGAGGCCCGCGAAATGGGCGTAACGCTGCCAGTAGCACATCTCGCACGGCGCCAGGCCGCCCAGATATTGCGAGCCATAGGCGCCGGCGAGCAGGCCGGCCGGCACCAGCAGGCTCAGCAGCCTGGCGAGGCCAAGCGCGTCGCGGCCGAGCGGCATATGCGATTACCTGCGGCTGGTGGTGCGATTGCCCGCCGAAGCGGTCTGGATCCGGCCGAGCCGCGTGATCGTCTGCAGCGCATAATGGAGCTGATAATCCTGGATGTTGCGCGCGCGCAGGTCCTCGGCGGTCGATGCGAAGCGCGGATCCGGCCGGTTGTCGTCCTGGAGCAGGTCCTCGCGGATGCCGGCCTCGTTGACGAGATGGCGGCGCAGATCGGATTCGCGGATGCGGTTGCGGCCGCGGACGTCCGGATCGGAGAGCTGCGGCACGACGATGTCGGGCGAGACGCCGCCTTCCTGCACCGACCGGCCCGACGGCGTATAGTAGCGGGCGATGGTAAGCCGGAGCGCGGTCTCGCCGCGGCCGAGCGGGATCACGGTCTGGACCGAGCCCTTGCCGAAGCTGCGCTCGCCCATCACCACCGCGCGGCGATGATCCTGCAGCGCCGCCGCGACGATCTCGGACGCCGAAGCGGTGCCGGCATCGACCAGCACTACCACCGGCAGGCCGTGCGCCGCGTCGCCCGGGCGCGCGTAGAAGCGCTCGATGTCGGTGCGCCGGCGGCCGCGCTGCGAGACGATCTCGCCGCGCTCGAGGAACAGGTCGGACAGGCCGACCGCCTGGTCGAGCAGGCCGCCCGGATTCGAGCGCAGGTCGAGGATATAGCCGAGCGGCGGACCGCCGAGCTGGCGCTCGACGTCGGCCATGGCGCGGCGCGCCATCTCGGTCGTGTTGCGGTTGAAAGTGGTAACGGTGATGATGCCGACCCGGTCGCGGACCTCGGAGCGGACCGCCGGAATGTCGATATTGGCGCGGGTGACGGTGACGTCGAACGGCGCCTCGCGGCCGGCGCGGACGATCGTGACACGGACGCGGGTGCCCGGCGCGCCGCGCATCCGCTCGACCGCCTCGTCGAGCGTGCCGCCGTAGAACAGGCGGCCGTCGATATGGGTGATGAAGTCGCCCGGCTTGATCCCCGCCTGGTCGGCCGGCGTGCCGCGGGTCGCCGCGATCACCTTGACCGCGCCGTCCTCCATCGTGACGGTGAGGCCGAGGCCGCCATAATTGCCGTCGGTGGTGGTCATCAGGCTGCGATAGCCGCGCGCATCGAGATAGGAGCTGTGCGGATCGAGGCTGGCCAGCATGCCGTCGATCGCGCCGCGGATCAACGTCGCATCGTCGACCTGGTCGACATATTCGGCCTTCACCCGTTCCAGCACGGTCATGAACGCGTCGATCTCGCGATAGGAATCGACGTCGACCTGGGCGAGCGCGGCGCTGGCGGCCGGAATGAACGCGACGGCGCTGACGAGTCCGAGCGAGCGAAGAAGGTTGTTGGCCATGTGGGTCCTGCTCAACTGGTTTTTCCGGCTAATACAGCCATTCTAGGGCTGCGAAAAGCAACACGGGATTAACGCGTAGGC
>JAYRLF010000160.1:0-8831 GCA_041905385.1 Allosphingosinicella sp. | reverse complement strand
GACCACCCGCCGTGATTTCATGAAGCTGGCCGCGCTCGGGCTCGCCGGGCTCCGCGGCGCGCCGCTCGCCGCTGCGCGCAATCCGCACGCCGACGCCTTTCTCGACGATCTTCAGCGCCGGACCTTCCGCTACTTCTGGGAAACCACCAATCCGGTCAATGGCCTCGCCCGCGACCGCTACCCGACCCGCTCCTTCGCGAGCATGGCCGCGACGGGATTCGCGCTGACCGCCTACCCGATCGGCGTCGAGCGCCGCTTCGTCGGCCGGCGGGCGGCGGCGGCACGCGTGCTGGCCACCTTGCGCTTCCTCGCCGGCGCTCCGCAGGGCGAGGCGCCCCGCGGCATGATCGGGCACAACGGCTTCTTCTATCATTTCGTCGACATGGAAGGCGGCCGCAGGTTCGAACGCACCGAGCTGTCGACGGTCGATACCGCCCTGCTGCTCGGCGGCATCCTCTTCTGCCAAGGCTATTTCGATCGGCCGGAGGAGCGCGAGATCAGCGATCTCGCCGACCGTATCTATGCGCGCGTCGACTGGCGCTGGGCCTGCGCACGGCCCAACCTGGTCTCCCTCGGCTGGCATCCGGAGACCGGCTTTATCGGCTATGACTGGATCGCCTATAGCGAGGCCATGCTGGTCTACGTGCTCGCCTTGGGCGCGCCCGACCATGCGCTCGGCCCCGAAAGTTGGGCGGCCTGGTCGACCGGCCTGCCGCGCCATTGGGGCGAGGAGGGCGGGCAGAGCTTCGTGCGATTCCCGCCTCTGTTCGGCCATCAATTCAGCCACGTCTGGGTCGATTTCCGCGGCATCCGCGACGCCTTCATGCGCGAGAAGGGCCTCGACTATTTCGAGAACAGCCGTCGCGCGACGCTCGCCCAATATGCCTATGCCCGCGCCAATCCGATGGGGTGGCGCGGCTATGGACCGGACCTGTGGGGGCTGACCGCGTGCGACGGCCCGGCCGACGTCACGCTGGTGGTGGACGGCCGCAGCCGCACCTTCCGTTCCTATTCGGCGCGCGGGCCCGGCCAATTTGACGACGGCACGGTCTCGCCGACCGCGGCTGGCGGCTCTGTGCCGTTCGCGCCCGAGATCTGCATCCCAACGCTCCGGGCGATGCGCCGGGATCACGGTGCCGATCTCTACGCGCGCTACGGCTTCCTCGATGCGCTGAACCCGAGCTTCCGCGACAGCGCGACCCGGCTCGTCCATGGCCGCGTCGTGCCCGGCCGCGGCTGGTACGACACCGACTATCTCGGCCTCGACCAAGGGCCGATCCTGGCGATGGTCGAGAACCATCGCTCCGGCCTGGTCTGGAATGTGATGCGCGACCATCCCGCGATCCGGCGCGGGCTTCAGCGGGCGGGCTTCACCGGAGGTTGGCTCGCCGGATGAGCCGCTTTCTCGCCTTCCTCCTGCTCCTGCTCGCCGGCTGCGGCGGCGAGGAGGATGGCCGCCAGGTCGTGCGCTTCTGGGCGCTAGGGCGGGAAGGGGAGGTGGTCGCCCAGCTGATTCCGGAGTTCGAGCGGCTCAACCCCAGCATCCGCGTCGAGGTCCAGCAGGGACCGTGGCTGTCGGCGCACGAGAAATTGCTCACCGCCTTCGCCGGCGATGCGACTCCGGACGTCGCGCAATTGGGATCGAGCTGGGTTCCGGAGCTGGTCGCGCTCGGCGCGATCGAGCCGCTCGACACGCGGCTGAACGCGTCGCGCATCGTCGACCGGCGCGACTATTTCGAAGGACCGCTGCAGGGCAATCGGATCGACGGCCGCATCTGGGCGATTCCGTGGTACGCCGACACGCGGCTGCTCTTCTACCGCAGCGACCTGCTGCGCGCGGCCGGATTCGCGCGGCCGCCTCGCGACTGGCAGGAATGGCTGCGGGCGATGCGGGCGATCAAGGCGCGCGGCGATCGCGGCGACTATGCCGTGCTGCTGCCGATCAACGAATATGAGCCGCTGCTCGCGCTCGCGCTCCAGCCCGGCGACCCGCTGCTGCGCGACGGCGGCCGCTACGGCAATTTCCAGTCGCCCGGCTTCGCCCGCGCCTCCGATTTCTATTTCGGCCTGTTCCGCGAGGGACTCGCGCCGCGGCTCAGCAACACGCAGATCTCGAACGTCTATGACGAGTTCGCGCGCGGCCATTTCGCCTTCTACGTGTCCGGTCCCTGGAACATCGGCGAGTTCCGCCGCCGGTTGCCGCCGGAGCGCCAGGGCGACTGGATGACTGCGCCATTGCCGGGCCCGGACGGTCCGGGCGCCTCGATCGCGGGCGGCGCCAGCCTCGCCATCTTCGCCCGCTCGCGCAACAAGGACGCGGCCTGGCGCCTGGTCGAATATCTCTCGCGGCCGGACGTGCAGCGCCGCTTCTTCGTCCTGACCGGCGACCTGCCGGCGCGGCGCAGCGCCTGGGCCGCGCCCGAGCTCGCCAACGATCCTTATGCCGCCGCCTTCCGCGATCAGCTCGAACGGGCGGTGCCGCCGCCGGCGGTGCCGGAGTGGGAACGGATCGGCCAGCAGATGCGGATCGTCGCCGAGCGCGCCGTCGCCGGCCAGATCACGCCCGCGCAATTCCGATCGACCTTGGATGCCGACGTCGACCGTTTCCTCGCCCGCCGCCGCGAGCTGCTGGATGCGGCGCAATGAGGGGCCGCGCGCTCGCCGGCTGGATGTTCGCGGGACCGGCCCTGATCATGCTCGGCCTGTTCTTCTTCGTGCCGGTGCTGTTCGCCTTCGCGCTCAGCCTCACCAATTTCGACCTTTACTCCCTCGCCGACTATTCGAACACGCGCTTCGTCGGCTTCGCCAATTATGGCGAGCTGCTGCGCACGCCGCTCTTCTGGCAAGCTCTCGGCAACACCTTCTATTTCGTCATCGTCGGGGTGCCGCTGTCGATCGGCCTGTCGCTCGGCGCGGCGATGCTGCTGAACGGAGTCGCCGGCCGCGCGATCGGCCTGTTCCGCACCGCCATGTTCGCGCCGGTCGTCGCCACCCTGGTCGCGGTCGCGGTGATCTGGCGCTATTTGTTCCACGCCCGTTACGGGATGATCAATTATGCGCTCCAGTCGATCGGCGTGGATCCGGTCGACTGGCTCGGCGATCCGACTTGGTCGATGCCGGCGATCATCCTCTTCGCCGTCTGGAAGAATTTCGGCTACAACATGGTGATCCTGCTGGCCGGCCTGCAGACGATCCCCGGCGATCTTTACGAAGCCGCCCGGATCGACGGCGCCAATGGCTGGCAGCGCTTCCGCCACGTCACCCTGCCGGCGCTCGGGCCGATGCTGCTGCTGGTCGGCATCCTCACAATGGCCGGCTATTTCCAGCTCTTCGCCGAGCCATATGTGATGACGCAGGGCGGCCCGGTCGAGAGCACGGTGAGCGTGCTCTATTTCATGTACGACCAGGGCTTCAAATGGTGGAACCTGGGTTTCGCCTCGGCGGTCGCCTTCGCCTTGTTCCTGATCATGGTCGCGCTGACCTCGCTCCAATATCGCTTCGCCCGGACGCGGGGCGCGGTCTGATGCGGACGTCGCGCCTCGGCCGGATGGTTCGCGCGGGCCTGCTGCTCCTGCTGGCGGGCTTTGCCCTGTTCCCCTTGCTGTGGATGGTCTCGGTGTCGCTGATGCAGCCGGGCGAGGCGAGCCGCTTTCCACCGCCTTTGCTGCCGGCCGATCCCGGTCTCGACGCCTATCGCATGCTGTTCGGCACGACCGGCATCGCCCGCTATTTCATCAACAGCCTGATCGTCGCGACGATCGGCACGATCCTGTCGCTCGCCTTCAATGCGACCGCCGGCTACGCCTTCGCCAAGCTCCGCTTCAAGGGGCGCGAGCGGATCTTCCAGCTGCTGCTCGCCGCGCTCGTCATTCCGGCCCAGGTGACGATGCTGCCCTTGTTCCTGATGCTGAAGGAGCTCGGTCTGATCAACAGCTTCGCCGGGGTGCTGGTGCCGGTCGTCACCTCGATCTTCGGCATCTTCCTGGTCCGCCAATATGCGCTGTCCATCCCCGACGAGTTGCTCGAGGCGGCGCGCGTCGACGGCGCCAGCGAAGGCCGCATCTTCCTCCAGATCGTCGTACCGGTGCTGACGCCAATCTTGGTGACGCTCGCCATCTTCACCTTCCTCGCCGTCTGGAACGACTTCATGTGGCCGCTGATCGTTTTGACCGACCAGGAGAATTACACCCTCCCGGTCGCGCTCGCGGCCTTGTCGCGCGAGCATGTCCAGGACAATGAGATGATGATGGCCGGCTCGGTGCTGACCGTGCTGCCGGTGCTCGCGCTCTTCCTCGCGCTGCAGCGCTTCTATCTCCAGGGCCTGCTCGCCGGCAGCGTCAAGGGATGAGCCCGCTCGCCATTCTCGCCGCTCTGGCGCTCGGCGGCGCGGCGCAGCCGGCGCGCACGCTCGATGATTTCAGCGATCCCGCCCGCTGGCCCGCCGCGGCGTCCGACGGAGTCGCCGCCTCGGCGCGCCCGTTCGAAGGCGGCGTCCGGCTCGATTATGATTTCAGCCGCGGCTCGGGCTATGCCTTCGTCCGCCGGCCGCTGCCGCTCGATCTTCCCGAAAATTTCGAGCTGCGGTTCCGGCTGCGCGGGCAGGGAGCCGCCAACGCGCTCGAGATCAAGCTGACCGACGCGAGCGGCGAGAATGTCTGGTGGCATCGCAAGGCCGATTTTGTGCCGCCGGGCGAATGGACGACGGTCCGCATCAAGCGCCGTCAGATCGAGTTCGCCTGGGGCCCGACCCAGGATCGGACCCTTCGCCGCGCAGCCGCCCTCGAGTTCGTCGTCGCCGCCGGCTCGGGCGGCGGCCGCGGCTGGATCGCGATCGACGATCTCGAGATCGTGCCGTTGCCGGTGCCGCCCGATCCGCCGCCGCCGATCGTCGCGCGGGCGCCGGCGGGCCGCGCCGCCGCCGTCGTCGACGGGGATCGCGCCACCGCCTGGACGGCGCCGGCGGGAATGCCGCTCGATCTCGATCTCGGCTTCGCGCGCGAGTTCGGCGGCCTGGTCCTGCGCTGGGCGGGAGAACCGCCGGCCGACGTCGAGCTGGCGCTGTCGGCCGATGGCCGCAACTGGACCACGCCGCCGCGCATTCGTTTTCGCGACGCCGCCGCCGACTGGATCCGACTCGAGGAGAGCGAGGCGCGCTACATTCGGCTGCGCGCACCGGGCAATGCGAGGCTGGCTGAGGTCGAGGTCCGCCCGCTCGCTTTCGGCGCCAGCGCCAACGCCTTCGTCGCCGCGATCGCCGCGCAATCGCCCCGCGGCCGCTTCCCGCGCGGCTTCGTCGGCGAGCAGAATTACTGGACCCTGGTCGCGACCCCGGCGGGCGGCAATAGCGGCCTGATCGACGAGAGCGGCGCGATCGAGGTCGGCCGTGGCGGCTTCTCGATCGAGCCCTTCGTCCGCGACCGCGGACGGCTGCTCGGTTGGGCGGATGTCGAGGCAAGCCAGTCGCTCGCCGAGGGCCATTTGCCGATCCCGAGCGTGAACTGGCGCGGCGACGGCTGGACCCTCGTCACCACCGCCTTCGCCGACGAGCGTCCGGGCGCCTGGCTCAATGGCCGCCATGTCGTGACCAACACCGGATCGACGCCGCGCGATCTCGAGCTGGTGCTTGCGGTGCGCCCGTTCCAGGTCAATCCGCCCCAGCAATTCCTCAACATCACCGGCGGAGTAAGCCCGATCCGCCGGATCGACGGCGACCAGGACGTGCTGCGGATCAACGACCGGTTCGCCTTGCGCCTGCTGGACGATGCGGATGCGGTCGCGTTCAGCCGGTTCGAGGACGGGATCCAGCCCTTCGCGCCCGCGCTCGATCTGCCGGTCAACAGCTTGATCGACGATCCGGCCGGGCTCGCTTCCGCCGCCTTCGTCCATCGTCTGCGCCTCGCCCCGGGCGAAAGCCGCACCATCGGCTGGGTCGCCCCGCTCGCCGCCGCGCTGCCGCGTTCCGGCTATCAGCCGATCGAGGCCGGCCAGGCCGCGGCGAGGTGGCGTGCCGCGCTCGGCGACGTCCGCATCACCGGTCCGGCCGCCGCCCGGCCGGCGCTCGACACGTTGCGGACCGCGCTCGCTCATGTGCTGGCGACGCGGGAAGGGGCGGCGCTTCGCCCCGGTTCGCGCTCCTACGCCCGCGCCTGGATCCGGGACGGCGCGATGATGTCGACCGCCTTGCTCCGGATGGGCGTCGATCGGCCCGCGATCGACTTTCTCGACTGGTACGCACCCTTCCAATATCCGGGCGGCAAGGTGCCCTGCTGCGTCGACGCCCGCGGCGCCGATCCGGTGCCCGAGCATGACAGCCATGGCGAGCTCATCCATCTCGTCGCCCAGGTCCATCGTTTCGCGCCGGATGCCGGGCGGCTGCGCCGGCTCTGGCCGCGCGTGCGCGCCGCCGCCGATCATATCGAGACCCTGCGCCAGTCGACCCGGATCGCGGCGAACCGACAGGGCCGCAATCGCCCGCTCCACGGCCTGCTGCCGCCGTCGATCAGCCATGAAGGCTATTCGGCCCGGCCGGCTTATTCCTACTGGGACGATTTCTGGGCGCTGGCCGGACTCCAGGACGCCGCCTGGATCGCCGGCCGGCTCGGCCTGGCCGCCGAGGCGCGGCAGCTGGCCGCGCGGGCGGACGCCTTTCGCGCCGACATCATCGCCTCTCTCGGCGCCGCGCGCGAGGTGCATGATATCGCCTTCATCCCCGGCGCCGCGGATCTCGGCGATTTCGACGCGACCTCGACGACGATCGGCCTGTCCGTGGCCGGTCTCGAGCCGCACCTTCCCCCGGCGCCCTTGCGCAACACGTTCGAGCGCTACTGGACCGAATTCCTCGCGCGCCGCGACGTGCGTCGCGAGTGGGACGCCTACACGCCCTACGAGTGGCGCAATGTCGGCGCCTTCGTCCGCCTTGGCTGGCGCGACCGCGTCGCCACCCTGTTCGACTTCTTCATGGCCGATCGCCGTCCCGCGGCCTGGAACCAGTGGGCGGAAGTGGTCGGGCGGGAGCCGCGCGCGCCGCGCTTCATCGGCGACATGCCGCACGGCTGGGTCGCCTCCGATTATATCAACGCCCTGCTCGATATGCTCGCTTACGAGCGGGCCGACGGCGCCCTCATGATCGGCGCCGGCGTCCCCGATGCCTGGCTTGCCGGAGAGGGGATCGCGGTCGAGCGGCTGCGCACGCCCTACGGTCCGCTCAGCTTCACGCTGGGCGGCGACGCGCGCCGGCTGCGCATCGCCTGGCGCCTCGACGGCGCATTGCCGGCCGCCGGCCTCCATCTCGCGATCGGCGGACACCGGCTGTCCGGTGCCTCCGGCCGGGCGGAGTTCGCCCGTTGACCCGCTTCGCCCACTTTTCCTACCGCGCCAGGCGCATCTCTTGTGGAGCATTTGCTCGATGACCGACCCAATCACCTTCCCCGACGATTTCCTGTGGGGAACCGCAACCGCCGCCTACCAGATCGAAGGCTCGCCGCTGGCCGACGGCGCCGGTCCGAACATCTGGCAGCGCTTCGCGCATACGCCCGGCATGACCCTGAATGGCGACACGGGCGATGTCGCCTGCGATCATTATAATCGCTATCGCGACGACGTCGCCTTGATGGCCTCGCTCGGCCTCAGGGCCTATCGCTTCAGCATCGCTTGGGCGCGCATCCTGCCGGAGGGGACCGGCCGGGCGAACGCGGCCGGGCTCGATTTCTACGACCGCCTCGTCGACGCCCTGCTCGAAAAGGGGATCGAGCCGCTCGCCACCCTCTATCATTGGGACCTGCCGGCCGCGCTCGACGATCGCGGCGGCTGGCTCAACCGCGACATCGCCCATTGGTTCGCCGATTATGGCGAGATCCTGTTCCGGCGCCTCGACGGCCGGGTAAAGAAGTGGGCGACGCTCAACGAGCCCTGGGTTGTCACCGACGGCGGCTATCTCCACGGCGCGCTCGCGCCTGGCCACCGCAACCTGTTCGAGGCGCCGATCGCCTCGCGCAATCTGATGCGTGCCCATGGCGCCGCGGTGCAGCGCTACCGCACGGTCGGCGCGCACGAGATCGGCCTGGTCGTCAATATCGAGCCCAAATATCCGGCCACCGACAGCGCCGAGGACGAGGCGGCGGTCCGCCGCTCGCACGCTTATATGAACCAGCAATATCTCGACCCGGCCTATGGCCTCGGCTGCCCGGCCGAGCTTGCCGAGGTCTTCGGCCCGGCCTGGCAGGATTGGAGCGAGGAAGATCTCGCGCTGAGCGCGCAGCCGACCGACTGGCTTGGCGTCAATTACTATACGCGCGGCGTGATGAAGCACGATCCGGCGCGATGGCCGGTCGGCGCCGATTATGTCCGCCAGCCGAACAGGACCTATAGCGAGACCGGCTGGGAGGTGTTCGAGCAGGGCCTGCTCGACACACTGCTCTGGATCAAGCAGCGCTACGGCAATCCGCCGCTCACCATCACCGAAAATGGCTCGGCCTTCTTCGACCCGCCCGTCGCCCGCGACGGCCGCGTCCGCGATCCGCTGCGGGTGGACTATCTCCAGCGCCATCTGAAGGCGGTCCACGCGGCGATTGCCCAGGGCGCCGACATTCGCGGCTACATGGCCTGGTCGCTGCTCGACAATCTCGAATGGTCGCTCGGCTATTCCAAGCGCTTCGGCATCGTCCATGTCGACTTCGCGACCCAGGCGCGCACGCCGAAGGACAGCGCGCTTTATTATGCGAAGATCGTGGCGAGCAACGGCGCGGCGCTGGCCGAAGACCCCTGGGCCGTGATCGGCTGAATCGAATGATCAGCAGAAGCTCATCCTTTGCTCATGACCCTCATGCGGCCCT
>JAYRLF010000159.1:0-8841 GCA_041905385.1 Allosphingosinicella sp. | reverse complement strand
CGGCCAGAGCATCGTGTTCCACAAATCCTTCCCGGCTTCGGACATCGCCCATCGCGGACCGCCGCTCCAGTTGGTGACCAGGTCGTAGGTCTCGTTGCCACCCTCGATCATCAGCACGAACAGCCAGGGCAGGCGACTGCGGCGCGATTGGCGGAAGATCCACAAGGCGAGGACGTAAAGCAGCAATGCGACATGGATGTGGAGCGCATCCTTCTCGAGGCCGGTATAGACGGTGATCCAATCCTTGAACTGCGCATAGTCCATCCGCGGCTGCCTTCCTCGCGATTTCAGTTGCCGGCCGCGACCGGCGGCGGCAGCGGCCGGCCGGCGGCGCGCGCCGCGCGAATCCGCTGCGCCTCCAGCGCCAATGCCTCGACCCGGCGGCGCCAGGGCGGATGGGTCGGGCTGTCGATGCCGAGGCCGGCAGGCCCGAAGCGGCGCCAGAAGCGGGCGGCGGCGTCGACGTCGTAGCCGGCGCGATCGAGCAGATGGACGCTCAGCCGGTCCGCCTCGACCTCCTGGGCGCGGATGAAACGGGCATTGGCACCGAGGCCGCCCATCATGCCGCTGCGCACGCCCGCTTCGTTGCGGCGGCGGCGATGCTCGAGGATGTTGTGCGCCAGCTCGTGCGCCATCACCGCGGCGAGCTCGTCGTCGGCCGCCGCATATTCGGCCATCGCCGTGGTCATGCTGACGTAGATGCCATTGGCCTCCATGCTTCGTCCCGATCCCGGCACCAGCTGGAAGCGGGTCGGGCAGCCGCGATCGGCGGCGATCCGGATCATCATCGGCCGGCCGCCACGGCTGACGGCGACCTCCGCCTCGCCGTCGGCAAAGGCCAGATCGAGCGCCGCGAGCGCCTGGTCGACGCCGGCGATGGTCGCGCGGGACCGGGGCGGAAAATCGGCCAAGGCGACGCCGTCCAGCGCGACCAGCCGATCGTCGGCGCGCAGCCCGGCGCGTTCCGCCGCGCCGCCGGCGGCCAGGGCCAGTACCGACGGCCCCTCGCCGAGGCCGAACAGGCGCGCGGCGACGCTACGGTCGGCGCCGCCATATTGCGCGAGATCATGGACGAGGATGCCGGGCCGCCAGACCGGCGCCGCGCACAGATCGCGGCTGGCGGTCGCGAGCCGGTGGCCGATCGTGGCGACGCGCGCGTCGAGCGCCCGCAGCGCCACCAGCCGGGCTTCGGCACGGCGGTCCTGCTGCCCCCAGGCGGCGGCCGGAACCAGCGCCGAGACCAAGGCGGCCAGGGCTAGAAGGATCCGCAAGCGTTTGCTTTCTCGATACTTCGGCGCATCGGCCGCTCATATCTCGCAGCCGCGTAAAGTTTCAATCGGAGCAAGGTGTGGCAGGGCGGCTCGGCAAATGGGCAACAGTGCTGCAAGATCGTAACGTTTTGGCCAATTTTAGGGTTGTAAAGGCAGGGGCCATGTGGCAGTTCAGCACCCGCCAGCTCAACAGGGAGTTCGATATGAGTTTCAGGAAGGCGTCTTTGGTGGCGATGCTCGCGGTCTCGATGGCCAGCACGCCGGTTCTGGCGCAAACCGCCAATTCGGCGCAGCGTGCGCCGGCCGCGACCAGCCAAACGGCACGCGCGGGCGCTAACGTCAGCGACTCGAACGAGCTTCGTGGTGGCTTCATCATTCCGGTGCTCGCTCTGCTCGCCGTCATCGGCGGCATTCTCGCTGCCACCAGCGGCGGCGGCAATCGTCCGACCAGCCCGTAAGGCTGTCGTACAATCGGAAAAAAGATAGCGGCCTTCGGGCCGCTATTTTTTTTGTCCGGTTAATGACGTCCGTTCACCATCGGTCCATCGCCACCGGCCTAGAGAAAGGCCAGGATGGGACGAGCGGCCGCGTCGCCGCGCCCAGCTGCGCGCCGCAAATGCGCCCGATCCAGCCGCTCGTGCGGCAATCGGAGTTTTACCGCATTGAAAGGCGAATGAAATTTACTAGCTCGTTCAGCTAGTTGCGGGACATGGGGCTAAGATGACCGATTTTGTGGGGACCGCCGGTCCCGATACGTTCAACGGCACGACCGGAAACGACACGTTCCGGCTCGAGCAGGGCGGCGCGGACCAGGCGTATGGCGACGCCGGCAATGACGGCTTCTATTTCGGCGGCGCGCTGACCGGCTCGGACCTCGTCGATGGCGGCCTCGGCACCGACACGATCGCGCTTCAGGGCAATTATCTCGCGCTCGCCTTGGGCGCGATCAACAATGTCGAAGTGCTGGCCTTCCTGCCCGGCAGCGACACCCGCTTCGGCGACACCGCCAACAATTTCTACGACTACAACATCACCACCGCCGACGCGAACGTCGCAGCGGCGGCGATCCTGACCCTGATCGCCGGCGAGCTGAGGGCCGGCGAGGATCTGACCTTCAACGGCAGCGCCGAGACCAACGGCGCTTTTCGCGTCTTCGCCGGCCGCGGCGTCGACAATCTGACCGGCGGCGCCGGCAATGACGGCTTCTTCTTCGGCGCCGACGGCAATCTGGGCGGTGCCGACCGGATCAACGGCGGCGGCGGCACCGACAGCATCGCGCTCCGAGGCAATTATGTCGGCGCGACCCGAATCCTCTTCGAGGATGCGAGCTTCAGCAATGTCGAGGTGGTGACCCTGCTGTCGGGGCATACCAACGAGTTCGGCGGCTTCATCAACACGAACGGCTTCGACTATGACCTGGTCATGGCCGACGGCAATGTCGCCGCCGGCGTCCGGCTCGACATCATCGCCGGAAACCTGCGCAGCAACGAGAGCCTGACCTTCGACGGCAGCGCCGAGACCAACGGCTTCTTCCGCATCATCTCCGGCGCGGGCGACGATGCCGCGCTTGGCGGCGCCGGCAACGACCTGCTGTTCGGCGGCGGCGGCAACGACACGCTGAACGGCGGCCTCGGCGCCGACCAGCTCAACGGCGGCGCGGGCGCGGATGCCTTCGCCTTCACCACGGCGCTCGGCGCCTCCAATGTCGACGCGATCACCGACTTCAGCGCGGCCGAGGACCGGTTCATCCTCGGCGGCGCGATCGGCCAAGGCTTTGCAGGCCTTGCCAGCGGCGCCCTTGCCGGCTTCGCCTTCAGGCAGGGCGCGGCCGCGACCGACCTCGACGACCGCATCCTCTATGACCAGGCGACCGGCATCCTTCGCTATGACGCCGACGGCTCCGGCGCCGGCGCCGCCGTCCAGTTCGCGACCCTGGCGGCCGGCCTCGACCTGAATGCGGGCCATTTCACGGTGAGCGGACCGGCCAATGCCGCACCGGTCTTCACCTCCGCGACCACGGCCAGCGTCGCCGAGAACAGCGCCGCCTCGACCATCGTCTATCAGGCGGCGGCGACCGACACGGACGGCGACAGCTTCGTCTTCACGCTGGGCGGCGCCGATGCGGCGAGCCTGACGATCGACGCCGGCGGCGCGGTCCGGCTGAACGCCCCGGCCGATTTCGAGACCAAGGCCAGCTACCAGTTCAACGTGACCGCAACCGATTCGGCCGGCGCGACCACGGTCCGGCAGGTGACGCTGACGATCACGAACGTGGTCGAAGGCGGACCGGCGACGACGCCGATCATCACCGAGACCGCGGGCAGCAACGCCAGCATCGCCGCGGCCCAGGCGATCCCGCGCGCCACGCTGGCGGTCGCCGACAATGCCAATCTCAACAATGACGCGCTTCCGTCGGCGACGATCCAGGGCAGCATCGCCAATGCGTCCGACAAGGACTTTTTCTCGATCACGCTCGCCGAGGGCGAGCTGCTCGTGCTCGACGTCGACGATCTGCGCGGCCAAGGCGGCAATCTCGACGCAATGCTGCGGGTCTTCAATTCCGCTGGACAGGAACTCGCCAGCAATGACGATCCGGGCGCGCCCGACACGGGATCGCCGGCCCATCCCGAATATGGCCACAACACCGATTCGTTCGTCAAATTCCGGGCGCCGAGCGCCGGCACCTATTATTTCTCGATCGAATCCTTCCAGGATCCGGAGAATCCGACCTTCGGCGGCTACGACCTCCATGTCAGCGTCGGCCCGCCGGCGACCGAGGAGGAATTGCTGCTCGAGGATGTCGCGGCGCTGATCAGCGGCACCGAGTGGCAGGCGACCAGCCTGACCTACAGCTTCCCGACCTTGGCGAGCCATTACAGCGCCCAGCAGCCGGCCGAGGACCTGGCGGGCTTCAGCCCGTTCACCGCGGCCCAGCAGGCGGCGATCACCGCGATGCTGCCCTTGATCAGCCAGGTCAGCCAATTGACCTTCCAGCTGGTCGCGCCCGGCCCGGCCAATCTGCGCTTCGCGATGAACGACCAGGACGGCGCGGCTTATGCTTATTATCCGACCGGCGGCGGGCCGGCCGGCACCGCCTGGTTCAACAAAACCAGCTTCACCGATCCGGAGCCCGGCAATTATTCCTGGATGGGCATGCTGCACGAGACCGGCCATGCGCTCGGGCTCAAGCACGGCCATGAATCGCCGGCGGTCAGCACCGAGCATGACAGCCTCGAATATACGGTGATGACCTACCGCTCCTATGTCGGCGATCCGCTGACCGGCGGCTACAGCAACGAGTTCGGCGGCTATCCGCAGACCTTGATGATGCTCGACATCGCGGCGCTGCAGCAGATGTACGGACCCAATTTCGGCTTCAACAGCGGCGACACGACCTACAGCTGGAGTGCGTCCACCGGGCAGATGTCGATCAACGGCGTCGGTCAGTGGGTTCCGGCCGCCAACCGAATCCTGCTGACGGTCTGGGACGGCGGCGGCACCGACACCTACAATCTGTCCAACTATGGAAACAGCGTCACGATCGACCTTCGCCCCGGCGAATGGAGCCGCACCAGCTCGAGCCAGATCGCCAATCTCGGCGACGGCGAGCTCGCCCGCGGCAACATCGCCAATGCGCTGCAATATCAGGACGACCCGCGCTCGCTGATCGAGAATGCGGTCGGCGGCTCGGCCGGCGACACATTGATCGCCAACGAAGCGCGCAACGTGCTGACCGGCAATGGCGGCGCCGACACCTTTCGCTGGTATGCGAGCGGCGATGCCGGCAGCGGCGCGCAGGCCGACGTCCTCGCCGACTTCGTCCGCGGCGCCGACCGGATCGACCTGTCCAACATCGACGCGGTCGCGGGCGGCAGCGACAATGCGTTCGCCTTCGTCGGCACCGCTGCGTTCAGCAGCACGGCCGGCGAGCTGCGCTATCTGGTCGAAGGCGCCAATCTCCGCGTCCAGGGCGACATCGACGGCAACGGCCTCGCCGACTTCGAGCTGGTCGTGAACAACCAGGCGCTGCTCGCCGGCTCGGACTTCATCCTCTAGCGGTGGGTCCGTGCGCAGCGCCTTCCTCGTCCTGCTCGCCGCGCTGCTCGCCGGCGCCACGGCCCTGCCGGAACCGGCGATGAGCCAGCACCGGCGCTCGACCACCTTGCGGCCGCCGCGCGACGGCGACGTCGCGGTGCGGGAAGAGCTTGATGCCGCCCGCCGCGCCGGCACGCTCGCCGCTTATGACCTGTTCCTCGCCCGCCATCCGGGGCACCGGCTCGAGACGGCCGCCCGGCGGGAACGGGAGGAGATCGAGCGCCGGAATCGCAAGCCCGAGGCGCCGAATGGCTGAGCCGCTGGCCGGCTGAATTTGCGATCCTCGGCGAATTTCCCTAAGAGTTTCAATATTTAGAGCGTGCGGGGCCAGAATGGCTGAGTATTTAGGGACGCCGGCCGGCGACATCTTCACCGGCACCAGCGGCAATGACAGTTTTCGGCTCGAATCGGGCGGCGACGACCAGGCGTCCGGCGCGGAAGGCAATGACGGATTCTATTTCGGAAGCGCACTGACCGTCGCCGATATTGTCGATGGCGGCGCCGGCATCGACACGCTCGGCCTGCAGGGCAATTATCTCGCGCTCGCCCTGGGCGCGATCAACACTGTCGAGGTGATCGCGCTGCTGCCCGGCAGCGACACGCGCTTCGGCGATACGGCCGGCAATTTCTACGACTACAGCATCACCACCGCCGACTCGAGCGTGGCGGCGGCGGCGATCCTGACGCTGATCGCCGGCGAACTGCGCGTCGGCGAGGACCTGAATTTCAACGGCAGCGCCGAGACGAACGGGAATTTCCGGGTCTTCGCGGGCCGCGGCACCGATACGCTGACTGGAGGTGCCGGCAATGATGGCTTCTTCTTCGGCGCCGACGGCAATCTGACCGGCGCGGATCGGATCGACGGCGGCGCCGGCACCGACAGCATCGCGCTGCGCGGCAATTATACCGGCGCCAAGGCGGTCGCTTTCCAGGCGGCGAGCTTCGCCAATGTCGAAGTGGTGGTGCTGCTGTCCGGCCACAGCAACGAGTTCGGCGGCTTCATCGACGCCAACGGGTTCGACTATGACCTGACCTTCGCCGATGGCCATATCGCCTTCTGGCAGCAGATCGACGTCATCGCCGGCAATCTGCGTGCCAACGAAAGCGTGCGGATCGATGCCAGCGCGGCGCTGAACGGCGGCGCCTACCGGATGATCGCGGGCGCGGGCGACGACGTACTGATCGGCGGCCAGGGCGCCGACTTCCTCTATGGCGGCGCCGGCGCTGATCGGCTGACCGGCGGCGGTGGTGGCGACCGGTTCGGTTTCACCGCCAGCCCGACGGCCGGGGTGATCGACGTGATCACCGACTTCAACGTGGATCTCGACCGGATCGAGCTGTCGGGCGCGGCCTTCGCGGCGCTCGCATCCGGCTGGCTCGGCAGTGCCTGGCTCGGCTTCGGCACGGAGGCCAGCGAGGCGAGTCATCGCCTGATCTTCAACGCGGCGACCGGCGCCCTGCTCTACGACGCGGACGGCGTCGGCGGCGCCGCGGCGGTCCAGTTCGCCACCATCGAATTCCGTATCTTCCCTGGCGGCGACCCCGATCCGGCCCTGATGGCGGACCATTTCATCATCTCCGGACCGGCGAGCAAGGCGCCGGTCTTCACTTCGGCCAATTCGGCGACGATCGCCGAGAATGGCGATCCTTCGGCGATCGTTTTCCAGGCCTCCGCCACCGATCCGGACGGCGACGGCATCATCTATTCGTTGCACGGGCGCGACGCCGCTTTGGCGACGATCGATGCCGCGACCGGCGCGATCCGCCTCAACCAGTCGGCCGATTTCGAGACCCAATCCGAATACTATTTCGAGGTCGCGGCCAAGGAATCCTCCGGCCAGATCAGCTATCGCTCCGTCGGCGTTCGGGTGACGGACGTGCTGGAGACGGTGGCGGCGACCCCGATCGTGGCCGAGACCAGCGCCAATAACAGCGACTTTCCGGGCACCCAGGAAATCGTTCGGTCCAGCCTCGCAATCGCCGCCAATCCGGACCTGCTCGACAGCGCGCTCCGCTCGGTGACGATCCAGGGCGCGATCACGGACCCGGCCGATCGGGATTTCTACAAGATCGTCCTCAAGAAGGGCGAGCTGCTGATCCTCGACGTCGACCGGAGCGGCGGCGACCTCGACACCGTGCTCAACATCGACGGGCCGGGATTCGAATGGATCGCCGATGACGATCCGGGAATCGACGACGCCGGATCGGACCCCCATCCGACATACGGCCACAACACCGACTCGCTGATCCGCCTGCGCGCGCCGCAGGATGGCGAATATTATTTCTGGATCGAGGCATTCAAGGATCCGGCCCGGCCGACATCGGGAAGCTACGAGCTCCACGTCAGCGTCGGTGCCGCAGCCACCGCGGCCGAGATCTGGGAAGAGGATATCGAGGCGCTCATCAGCGACTATCGCTGGGACAAGACTCATCTCAGCTACAGCTTCCCGACCAGCCCGAGCCACTATCCGGCCGGCATCGAGGAGACCGACGAAGCCGGCGAGCTGGCCGCGTTCAACGCCCTGCAGCAGCAGGTGGTGACCCAGCATTTGCAGCAGGTCGCCGCCGTTTCGGGCCTGACGTTCGAGCTCAACTGGCAGGACCCCGGCAGCGCCGACCTGCGCTTCGCCATGACTGGCGCGGCCGATCCGGCCTATGCCTATTTCCCCGGCGCCTCCCCGCTCGGCGGCACCGCATGGTTCAGCAAGAGCGATTTCAACGACCCGGCGCTCGGCAATTATGCCTGGATGGGCATCTTGCACGAAGCGGGCCACACGCTGGGCCTCAAACATGGCCATGACTGGCTCAATGTCAGCGCCGATCACGACTCGCTCGAATATACGGTGATGACCTATCGCTCCTTCCCGGGCGCGCCGATCCACGAGCTGGAAGGCTATCTCAACGAGACCTGGAGCTATCCGCAGACATTGATGATGCTCGACATCGCTGCGCTGCAGCGGCTGTACGGCGCCAATTTCGAGACCAATGCCGGCGACACGGTCTACAGTATCAACCTGACGACGATGGAGCTCAGCATCGACGGCGTCGGCCAGGGCGCGCCGGGTGGACCGCGGCTGTTCCGGACGATCTGGGACGGCGGCGGCATCGACACCTACGATTTCTCGGGGACGGCCGGCACCATCGACTTGCGGCCCGGTCAATGGTCGACGATCCTCGGCACCGCCGGCACCGCCAAGCTGTCCTCCTCGGGCCAGACCGCCCGGGGCGACATCGGCAACGCCCTGCTATTCGAAGGTGACACCAGGTCGCTGATCGAGAATGCGATCGGCGGCAGCAACAATAACGGCTTCATCGCCAACGCCGCGAAGAACAAGTTCACCGGCGGCGGCGGCCTCGATTCCTACGTCTGGTACGACGTCGCCGACGTCGGCCTGGGCGCCACCGCCGACGAGATCATGGACTGGCGCTGGGGACAGAGCTTCATCGGGCTCAGCCAGATCGACGCGGTGCCCGA
>JAYRLF010000158.1:0-8887 GCA_041905385.1 Allosphingosinicella sp. | reverse complement strand
GGCCGAGCTCGCCGCGCGGCGCGCTTCGGCCGGCCAGGTCGAGGTCCGTGACGCGGTCGGCAATCTGCTCGCAGACGGCGACCAGGTGACCCTGATCAAGGATCTCGAGGTCAAGGGCGCCGGCCAGACGCTGAAGCGCGGCACTTTGATCAAGTCGATCCGGCTGACCGGCGACCCGCAGGAGATCGACTGCAAATATGAGGGGATCAAAGGCCTCGTCCTGCGCGCCGAGTTCGTCCGCAAGCGCTGAGCCGGCGCCGATCATTCTGCTCCTGGCCGATCACAGGTCCAGCACCAGCCGCGCGACCACCCGCCGGCCCTCGATATAGGTGAAGGCATTGTTGCCGGCGACGTCCCAGCCATAGGTGTCGAACAAATTGGTGGCCTGAAGCCTCAGCACCGCCGGCATGCGCGCCAGGCTGAACCGGTAACGCGCGCCGAGATTGACGAGGGTGCGTGCCGGCACCCTCACCTGACTGGCCGCATCGGCATATTGCCGGCCCTGATGCTCGACGGCGAGATCGACCGAGAACGGGCCGGCACCTCCGGGCCGCCAGTCGAAATTGGTGACCAGGGTGCGCGACGGCGTCCCCGCCGGGCGACGGCCGATCCGCCCCGCCGCAACCTCCTCGCCGGCGACGCGCGCGTCCAGCAGGACGCCGCCGGCGACCCAGGTCAGGCCGGTCAAAGGCGAGCCGCTCAGCGACGCTTCGAGACCGCGATGGGTCACCGCGCCGAGCCGGCGGAAGAGATTGGCCGCGTCGAGACCGTAATAAGGCTTCTCGATCTCGAACGCGCCGGCGATCAGCAGCATCGGACCGACCCGCCAGCGCAGGCCGCCGTCGACCTGACGGGTGCGGATCGCGGGCGGGGCCTCGTCGCGGTTGAGCGCGGTTTCCGGCGCGACATCGCTCTCCTCGAGCCCGCGCGTCAGGCCGCCGTAAAGCGACAGATGTCGGGTCAGCGGTACCGCGGCGGCGAGGTTGAACAGCCAGGGTGAATCCGCGGAGTCCGGCGCGTCGCCCTGGGGCCGGCGAACCGTCTTGCGATAGTCGCTGCGTTGCAGCCCGGCATTGATCTGCCCGAAGCGCGCCCGCGCCTGGTAGGCGATGCCGAAGGTCCACTGCCGCACGCGATCGTCGCTCTGGGCACCCGTGACCAGCGCCGGCCGTACCGCCGGCAAGGGGGTGTCCAGCGGCGTCGGCGCCAGCGCTGCCTGCGCCGATCCGCCGAAACGCCGCTCCTGCCGCCGCGCCCGCACCGCCGCGATCAGCTCGTGGCGGATGTCGCCGGCCTCGAATCCGCGCGCGACGTTGATCTCGCCGCTGGTGGAGCCGTTGAACCGCGGCGGATCGGCGATCACCCGGCGCGCCGCCAGGACCGGCGTCGCCGCATCGATCAGCAGCGTATAGCCTTCCAGGCTGATATTGGCGGAGCGGAACAGGGCGGCGCTCAGCGTGAAATCGCCGAGCCGCGTTCGTCCGAGCCCGCCATAATTGACCCGCTCGACTTCGAAGTCCGCCCAGCGCTGGCCGAGGAACCGGCGCCGCGCCATTTGCGGCGGCAGGTCTCGCCCATTGCCGCGAACGATCGGCTGCGCCTCCTCATCCGAAATCCGGATTCTGCTCCAGAACGGCTTGATCTCGGTCGCCGATCCGGGCCGCCAGACGCCGATCAGCGCCGTCGAAAGCACGTCGGCATTGTTCCCGAACGCATAGACGTTGCGATAGACGCCGATCCCTCCGGCCAGGCCCAACCGGGCGCCGTCGGCCGGCAGCAGCGCGTCGGCCTCGAACGAGCTCGCACCGAAGGCGTCGGCCTTGAGCGCGAGGCTGAGCACCGCTTCGTCTGCCGGCGTCCGCAGGCGATAATCGGCGATTCCCGACGGTGCCGGGAAGGCATAGCCGAGGGCCGACGGTCCGATCCTGATCCGATTGCCGGCGACCAGCCGGCTGGTGAGCTCAGCCTGGCGATCGAGATAGAGGCCCTCGAGCCGGATGTTGCCGGCGTCGGTCGGCGAGAAACCGCGCACGTCGAACGGGCCATAGATGCCGAGGTCCTCGCCGCCGACATTGGACCCGAACGCGTCCTCGGCGTCGGCGACCGGATTCTCGTCGACACGCTGGGCGAAGGCAGGCGCAGCGACCAGCAGCCATGCCATGGAGGTGAGATGGAGGAACTGTTTCATCGGAAGAGCATGCCGCCGATACGGATCCTTGACATCATGCACCGATCACCGCTCACATGTGCATGATATGCACAGCTCTCCAAACTTGCCTCCGCTCGATGGCCTCAGCGCCTTGTTGGCCGCAGCCGACAGCGGCTCCTTCACCGCGGCCGCGGCGGCGCTTGGCCTCACCCACGGCTCGGTCAGCCGGCGCATCTCGGGCCTCGAAGCCTGGCTCGGCACCAGCTTGTTCGAGCGGCATGGGCGGGGCGTCAGGCTGACGCCGGCGGGGCAGCGCTTCGCCGCCGAGGCGCGGCGTGCGCTGGGCGGGCTTTCACGCAGCGCCGAGCACTGGCGCCCTTGGCGCGGCCGCCAGACCGTGCGCCTCAGCACCGTGCCGTCCTTCGCTCGGCTCTGGCTGCTGCCCCGGCTCGCACAGCTCGAGCGCGACGACATTCATGTCGAACTCGCGATGGACCATCGCCCGATCGATCTCGACGCACGCGGCGCCGACATGGCGATCCGTTATGGCCAGGGCCATTGGGACGGCATCGAGGCGCGGCTGTTGTTTCGCGAGACGCTGGTCCCGGCCGCCGCGCCCGGCCTGGAGATCGGCGCAGACGCCACGCCCGAGGCCATGCTGCGCTTCGCGCTGCTGCACGATTCCGACGTCTCGCAATGGCGTGCCTGGCTCGAGGCGGCCGGTCATCGTTATCGGCCGCGCTGGCAGGATCGCCGATTCGAGGATTACGATACCGTCCTCGCCGCCGCCGCGGCCGGCCTCGGCATCGCTCTCCTCCGACGCCCCTATGCGGATCGGGAGATGGTGGAGGGCCGCCTCGCCCCGATCACCGACCGCGCTCTGGCCAATCCATCGGCCCATTTCATCTGCACGCGAACCGGCGAGCAGCGCGCCGCGGTGATCGAGCTGGGCGAGCGCCTGGCCCGGCTACTGCCTGCGCAGTACTGATCGAGGCGGCCGGAATCGCAATTGCAATCATTCGTCTGGTCAACACCCCCTGATAGGCGTCAGGATGCGGGTCCGCATTCCCCTTCGGACCCGCGTCCGAGATCAGGAGCGTCGATTTGCCCGACAAGCCGATCATCAGCGACCAGGATTATGTGACCCAGATCACCCGGCTCGGCCATTGGTATGCGCCCGAGAATGCGATCACTTACTCCTTTCTCGAGCAGAATCCGTCCTGGTCTCCGACGCCGAATTTCACCCCCTTCAGCACCTATCAACGGGCCGCCACCCAGCGCGCGATGCAGCTGATCTCGGAAGTGACGAATCTGACGTTCACGCAGGTGACGGCCGACGGACTGCAGCCGGGCGTCGGCGCGAGCCGAATCACCTTCCACGCGGGCAGCGTCGTCTCGCAGACCTCCGGCGCAACCCTGCCCTATTTCGTCGGCAGCACCGATACGATCGAGGCGGCCGGGATCACGCTCAACAATTATGGAATGGCCTATCGCACCCAGTCCGAGGGGTTCTTCGACTGGGAGTTCTACGTCATCCTGCACGAGATCCTGCACGCCGTCGGCCTGTCGCATCCCGGCACCTATAACGGGCCGGGCTACAATTATGAGGACCACGCCGAATTCGCCCAGGACACACGGCAATTTTCCGTCATGTCCTATTGGGAGGCGTCGAAATATGGCGCCGATCACATCCAGGGCGGCAATCAGTTCGTCGCCTCGACGCCGATGCTCTACGACATTCTGGCGCTGCAGCAGCTCTATGGCGCCAACACCAGCACCCGTGTCGGCGACACCGTCTACGGCTTCAACTCGAACACTGGGCAGACGCCGTTCAATTTCGCGCTGAATCCGGGCCCGGTGCTCGCGATCTGGGACGCCGGCGGGACCGACACGATCGACCTTTCGGGCTATTCGACGGCATCCCGGATCGATCTCAATCCGGGCGCCTATAGCGACGTCGGCGGCCTGACCCGCAATGTCGCGATCGCCTTCGGAGCGGTGATCGAGAATGCGGTTGGGGGTTCCGGCGCCGACCTCGTGATCGGTAATGAAGCGGCCAACCGCATCTTCCTGCAGGCCGGCGGCGATGACGAGGCCGATGGCGGTGCCGGCAATGACGGAATCTATTTCGGCAAGGCCTATTCGAATTCGGACAAGGTCCGCGGCGGCGACGGCGTCGACAGCGTCGCGCTGCAGGGGAATTATGCGGCTTTGAGCCTCGGTGAGATGAGCGGTGTCGAAGTGCTCGTCCTGCTCGCCGGTGACGATCTGCGGTTCGGCCATGATGGCGCGTCCACCAGCTATGCGATCGCCTCGGGCGACGCCAGTGTCGCCGCCGGCGGACTTCTCAAGGTCATCGCCGCCGACCTACGGTCAGGCGAAAGCGTGACGTTCGACGGCTCGGCCGAAACGGACGGCGCGCTGCACATCTATGCCGGCCGCAGCGCCGACACGCTTAGCGGCGGTGCGCGCAACGACGGATTCTTCTTCGACGCGGGCGGCCACCTGACCGGCGACGATCGCATCATCGGCGGCGGCGGCACCGACAGCGTCGCGTTGCGCGGCAATTATTTTGGAGCGACGCAAGTCCAGTTCCAGGAAGCGAGCCTGGCCGGGATCGAGACGCTGGTGCTGCTGTCGGGCCACACCAACGAATATGGCGGCTTCATCGTGACCGAGGGCTTCGACTATGATCTCGTCATGGCCGACGGCAATGTCGCCGCAGCCATTCGGGTCGACGTCATCGCGGCGACCCTGCGTGCAAACGAGAGCGTTCGGTTCGATGGGCGTGCCGAGACTGACGGGGCGTATCGGATCATCGCCGGCGCCGGCGACGACGAGCTGTTCGGCGGCGCCGGCGCGGATCTGATCTCCGGCGGCGGCGGCGCCGATCGCAGCGACGGCGGCGGCGGCGCGGACCTCTATGTCTATCGCAGTCTCGGCGAGTCGATCGCGACCGCGTTGGATAGGATCCAGCTCGACGGCGCGGACAAGGTGGACCTCTCCGTCATCGACGCCGATGCGGGCGCGACCGGCGATCAGGCCTTCGCCTGGATCGGCGACGGTGCTTTCACCAACGACGCAGGCCAGCTTCGCGTCGTGGGCGTGGCTGCGGACGAGTGGCGGATCGAGGCCGACGGCGATGGCGACGGGGTCGCCGACCTGATCATCGCCGCGGTCGGCGCAGCCCCTCTCGAGGCGATGTTCGTCCTCTGACGCGCCGGACCAACGCTAGAGGGTCATGATCCCCTTGCGCGCCTCGCGCGTGCCGACGCTCTCCGCGACCAGCCGCGCACCGGCGTCGAGCAGCGCTTGACGGCGGCCCTTGATGTCGACGCTGCGCTGGACGTCCTCGTAGCGGGCGAGCTCGGCGAGGCAGGGATGATCCAGCGTCCGCGCGACGAAGGCGGCGGTGCGCGGCCAGCGCGCGGGATCGGGCTCGAAGCCGGCATAAGCGGCGTTGCGGAAGAAGGAGGCGATCGCGATGTCGGCAATCCCGATCCGATTGTCGAACAGCCAGCCTTCGGCCGGCAGCTGTGGCTCTAAATAATCGAGCGCTGCGGGCGCATCCTCGGCCAGCGTCTTTGCGATCCGCGCCTGGTCCCCCGGCTCGCCCCAGACCGCCGGATGGACGACGCGCTGGTAGAACAGGCCCCAGATGAAAACGTCGCCGAGGCGCGTGTCCGCGAACTCCTCGAGCCAGCGCGCCCGGGCCCGGTCGGCCGGCGCCGAGGGCATGAGAGCAGGGCCGGCATAGGCTTCGTCGATATAGGCGCAGATCACGGTTGAGTCGCAGAGCACGAGATCGCCGCCGGCCTCCGACCCCGATCCGGGATCCACCATCACCGGAATCCGCCGCAGCGGGCTCAACCGCTGGAATTCGTCGCCGCCGAAGAAGGGCGTGATCGGGTCGATCTCATAGACCAGACCCTTGAGATTCAGGCAGGCGAGCACCTTGCGGACATAGGGACTGACATAGCTGCCGATGATCTTCATGCGCGCCTCCACAGGTCACAGCCGCGATAGCACGTTGGACCTGGAACGGGAGAGCAATCGAAACGCTGGCGAACCCGCGGCGCGCCTGACACAAGGATCGGGATGGGGAAACAGCAAAACGCGGACGTCGTCGTGGTCGGCGCCGGCATCATCGGCATGTCGACCGCCTTCCAGATCGCGCGCCGCTCCAACCTGCGCGTGATCGTGCTCGAGAAAGGCTGCGGACCGGGCGAAGGCTCGACTGGCGCCTCGTCAGCTTTCTGCCGCTTCCGCTACTCCCATGAGGAGCTTGTTCGCCTCGCCCGCGACGGTATCGCCGCCTACCAACGCTGGCCCGATTTCCTCGGCACCGCCGAGCCGTTCGCCCGCTTTCAGCGGATCGGCGTCCTCTGGCTGTCCTCGTCGCCCGATTGGGCGGCCCGCGAGGCGGAGCGCCTGACCGGGCTCGGCCTGCGCACCGCCGCGCTCGACGATGCCGAGCTGGCCGAGGCCTTTCCGTCGATCAACCCCTGTCCCATTCCCCCCGACCTCGTCGGCGGCGAGGCGCACGATTGCAGCGGGGGCGGCCGCCATCTGCTCGAGCTGGACGGCGGCTATATCGACCCTGTCGACGCGCTCCAGGATTTGATCGTCGCGGCGCGCGGCCGCGGCGTCGACATCCGCTTCAACAGCCCGGTCGAGACGGTCGAGCTCGCGGGCGGCGCCGTCGCTCGGGTCCGGCTCGCCGACGGCAGCGCGATCGCCTGCGGCGCGGTCGTGCTCGCCGCCGGGCCCTGGTGCACGACGATCCTCGATCATCTCGGGCTTGGCGGCCGCTGGCCCCTCGAGCCGACCCGGATCCAGATGGTGCATATCGATCGCCCGGCGGAACTGGTCGGCGAGCTCCCGGCGATCATCGACACGGCCGCCGGCATCTATTTCCGGCCCCAGAATCGCGGCCAGCAGATCATCCTCGGCTCGGTCGACGAGGAGGATGAGCGGGAGACCGTCGCCGATCCGGACGACTTCGCCCGCTATGCCGATGACGATTTCATCCGCCCCAAGCTGCACGCGCTCCAGCATAGGCTCGGACTGGAGAAAATCGGCGGCCGGATCAGCTCCTATAGCGGCCTCTACACGATCAACCGGGCCGACATGCATCCGATCGTCGGCGAGACCCCGGTCCCGGGCTTCTACGTCGCCAATGGCTGCAGCGGCCACGGCTTCAAGCTCGCGCCGGCGATCGGCGCGCTGCTCGCCCACCGGATCACCGGCGAGGCGGACGCTTTCGACACGGCAATGGACCCCGCCTTCCTCGCTTTCGATCGCGTGCCGATCGCAATGCCGGCGATGAACGTGCTCGCCTGACGATCGCCATTGCGCCGGAGGCTCGCCCGCTCCAGACCTAAATCATGTTCGCGACCATCGCTTTGTCGATTGCGGCAATCGCCGCCGGCCAGATGCCGGCTCCCGACTGTCCGATCGATCGCGCCGTCTACAGATTGCACGGCAGCCCACGATTCAGTGCAGGCTTCGCCCGCCAGGATCGGCGCAAGGGTCTCCATTCGAACCTCGCCTTCTGGCTGCGCACGCCCGATCACACCTATTGGTTCTCGATGGAATCGCCGAACGGCTATGGCGGGGTCTATATCCGGCCAAACTTGGATCCACGGCGCTCGGTTCGGCTCGACGACGATGCGGAGCGCGACGAGCATGAGCGCATCGAAGCTCTCGAGCCTCCGCGAATCCCGCTCGACGCCTTTCGGCCGGACCTCTCCGCATTCGACACGCCACCCCAGGCCGAGGACGCGGCCCCAGCTCTGCTATTCGCACGCGGGCTTGGTCCGGCGCTCTGGTACGACTGGACCCGGCTCGGCGCCGGCGATCCCCGCGCGGTCCAGGAGAGCATGCCGATCGGCCTGTTCGAGCCGGCCGGCTGCGACGGCCCGCCGCCGGAGCGGCCCTGAACGGCTTTTCGGCGCGCGCAGCAGTCACCATATTGGCGCGAACGAGGACAGAGGAGCAGGCCATGGCCGGCGGCTGGACGCGCGACGGCGCGGTGCAGGATCAGATCGACGATACCGTCAAGGATGCGCTGCTGCGCGCCCGCGCCGGCCTGCCCGCGGGCGAGAGCCTCGACGAATGCGAGGAATGCGGCGAGCCGATTCCCGAGGCGCGCCGCAACGCCCTGCCCGGCGTCCGCACCTGCGTCCCCTGCCAGTCGCAGCGCGACGCGCGCCGTGCCGTGCCCGGCTTCAACCGGCGCGGCAGCAAGGACAGCCAGCTGCGCTGACCCGATGGCGAACCAGACCCCGCCGCTTCCGGTCGCGAACCTGTTCCGGAACCTGCCGGATGGCGATGCCGACGAACAGTTCCTGACGATCATCGATCGGCCGGGGCTTCGCGTGGAGCGGATCGTCTCGCAGGGGCACAGCACGCCCGAGGATCAGCCCTACGACCAACCGGACGACGAATGGGTGCTGCTGGTCGAGGGCGCGGCCCGGCTCTGGATCGAGGAGCAAGGCGAGGTTTCGCTCGCGCCGGGCGACCATCTTCTGATCCCGGCCCGGCGGCGGCATCGCGTCGTCTGGACGACGCCGGATGGTCCGACCGTGTGGCTGGCGGTGCACATCACTCTATCCTCCCTGTGAGCGAAGCTCATGGGGAGGGGGACCGCGCGAAGCGCGGTGGTGGGGGGGGGCGCGGGGCCCGCCCCCCCCCCCCCCAACCGCAGATGGGCAGGGTGGGCGCGCCCCGCGCGGC
>JAYRLF010000157.1:0-8891 GCA_041905385.1 Allosphingosinicella sp. | reverse complement strand
CGGTCTTCGTCGTCGGCGACCAGGTCTTCCACGGCGCCGTCGGCTACGAAGCGCTGCGCGACGCGATCAGGACGACGCGCGAGGCGCGGTCCTAACCGCCGGCCCGGTGGCGGGAGCGGCAGGCCCTGCCAATCCCAGCCGAATTGCCTTCTCTGAGATATCGCGGAGTACCCGGCGACTATTCTCGCGGATGGCCCAGCGAGCAATCGGCTCCCAATAGAGGACGGGATCGATCCTCAGATCGTGCGAAGCTTGGAGCGTGAGCCGCGTGCCGCCGCCGGGCAGGGCGGTGAGCGAGAACCGGGTCCCGGACGTCGAGAAGTAGCCGTCGACATGAGGGGCGTGTACCCGTCGGTAAGGGCTCATTTCTTCCATCGCCGGCGGCTGGCGGAGAACGGCGAACGCAAGGACCCGGTTCGGCTCCCATATGGTGATGCGCTCGTCTGCTGCACCGGTCGAGAATTCGCCCCGTCGTACGGCGCCTCGACCCGACCCGAGCAGCTGCGCGCGGATCGGATAGGCCAAGCCGGCCCTGCCGACGAGGCCCGGCCCGCCGCCGATCGGCTCTTCGCTCAACAGCGCCCGCCAGACGGCCGCCGGGGGTGCGGCGATCATGGTGCTCTCATGGGTAACGATCGCGACGCTCGGCGGAATCGCCGCATCCAGGGCGAAAACGCCCGGCAGGATGGCGACGGCGAGCAGCGGCCTGCCACGGCGATGGCCGGCTAAGGCGAGGGGATAGCCAATCGCTGCGCCGGCCAAGGCCGCCACCGCGGCCAATGGTGCGGCAAGGACGATGCAGATGATCCCTTCGAGCGCGAACATGACCAAAGCGAGTCCGCCGAGCGCCAGCGCCCACATGACGACTCCGATCGTCGAGCCGAAGCCCAGATCGGCGTCGCGGTTGCTGATATAGGCAGTCGTCATGCCGACCGTGACGGGGGTCAGGACGAACAGGCCCCAGCCATAGGCGCCGAACGTCACCGCCGAGACCAGCACGGCGACGGTGATGATGGCCACCCCGGCGAGCAGCCCCTGGACGTTCCGATAGAGCTGCGAGGCTATGGCGGGATCGACGCTATGGGACTCGTCGTCGGCGGTGCGTCTCTTCATGCAGGCGAGAATGGCAATGACGGGGATCTGGACTGCCGGCACGATGGCCAGCGTCGCCATTCCATAACCCCGATTGGCCCAGGCTGCGCGACGGAAAGAAAAGATCGCGAGCGCCCAGGTGACGGCAAGGCAGATTGCGAATGCGACGGCGGCTTCCAGCGGTGAGAGGTTCGACACCGTGGAAAGCCGCCGGAGCGGCACCAGCCAGAATTCGGGATCCGGGACCAGCGGGACGCCTTGGAGTCGATGCGTGATGGCGACCAGCGCATGCTGGGACAGCAGCAGCAAGGGCGCGATCGCTGCGTAGGTCAGCGGAGAAACCCGGCCCCGCAAGGAGAAGATGCCTTCCATGGCCTAATTCCTCGCCAGCAGGCGAAGCATCACCGGGCAGCCTTCGCCGCGCGCGGCGACGCGGCGTAGTGCCGGCCGGGCCGGCAAATGCTCGGGAAGGACGAAATTCCAGGCCAAGCCGAGCGCGCGCAAGGTGCAAAGCAGCCACCAGCCGGGATCGACCTGCCCGGGCTCGAGGCCGAGCTTGGCGGACCCGGGATAGGCGTGATGATTGTTGTGCCAGCTCTCGCCCATGCTGACCAGGCCGGCGATCCTGACGTCATAGCCCTGGACGCAGGCGCCCTCGACGACCCAGGTCTGGCCACCTTCGCGATGGGCATAATGGCCGACCAGCCAGTGGCCGGTGACGCAGACGCTCACGCGGGCGCAGATGCCCCAGACCAGCCATGGCAAACCGCCGATCGCGAAGAAGAGCACGGCCCAGGGAAGCTGCTGGGCCATCCAGTATTTCTCCATGAAGGCGTAGATTCGATCCGAGACGACCCGCGGCTCGAGCCGGAACAGCGGCGGACGCTCGAGCCGCAGCTCGCAATGAAGCTGATGCCAGGCGTCGCGCCAGAAGCTGGCGCGATGGGCGAAAAAGTCGTGGCAGTCGGGCTGTCGCTGCGCCCAGTCGCGCATGTCGTGGATGCGCATCATGCCGATCGGGCCGGCCATGCCGACGAGCACGCCAAGATAGACGCAGATGTGCTCGAGCCAGAGCGGGCATTCGAAGCTGTTGTGGATGAGGCGGCGGTGCATGCCGACCGAATGGCCGGCGCAGAGGGTGACGGCGCAGGTTCCTATGAAGAGCAGCAGGGCGTCCCAGCTGAAGGTGATCGGCGCGAGGAGCAGGGCCGCGGCGGTCATCGAGCCGATCCAGATCGACTTGGCCGGAGCCCAGCGAACCTGTCCGCAGACCGGATCCGAACCGGCGTCGACGACGATACGCTCCGAGCCCCGCACGAGCTGCATGGCCTTCCTCCCTATTGCGACTGATTATCCTTCTTCGCCGAGCGCTTGCGGCGCAGCTCCGCGCTTTCGCGCTTCAGCGGCGTCGAGACCGGACAGATGTTCTGGACGAAGCCGTTCAGCGTGTTCACGAGGTTCTCGCGCACCAGCGAATAATGGACGAACTGGCCGCGCTTCTCGCTGGTCACCAGGCCGGCATTCTCCAGGATCTGCAGGTGCTTCGATATTGCCGGCTTCGACATGTCGAACCGCGCCGCAATCTCCCCAGCGGTGAGATCGACCTCGGCCAGATAGGCGAGAATCTTGCGGCGCGGCGCGGATGCAAGGGCTTCGAAAACTTTGTTCACGAAGTCGATAATTAACTAATAAGTTAATTGAGTCAATGCGAATATGAAAACGGCGGGGCGGGCTGCATCGGAGGGTCTAGCCCTTGAACCCCTGAGCGATCACATACCATTCCGACGAGCCCTTGCGGCTCGCCGGCGGCTTGGCGTGCTTGACGGTCGAGAAGCGCCGCTTGAGCTCCGCGACGAGATTGGAATCGGCGCCGCCGGCAAGCACCTTGGCGACGAAGGCGCCGCCCGGCCGCAGCACCTCGCAGGCGAAGTCGAGGCCGGCCTCGACCAGCGCCATGGTCCGCAAATGATCGGTCTGGGGATGACCGACCGTGTTCGCGGCCATGTCGGACAGGACCAGGTCGGCCGGTCCGCCGAGCGCCTCCTTGAGCTGGTCCGGCGCTGCCTCGTCCATGAAATCCATCTGCAGGATGATGGCGCCGTCGATCGGATCCGCCGGCAGCAGGTCGATGCCGACCACGTCCGCCTGCGGCATCTTCTGCCGCACCACCTGCGTCCAGCCGCCCGGCGCGATGCCCAGGTCGACGACCTTCCTGACCCCCTTGAGCAGGCCGAACCTCTCGTCGAGCTCGAGCAGTTTATAGGCCGCGCGCGAGCGATAGCCTTCCGCCTTGGCGCGCTTCACATAAGGGTCATTCAGCTGTCGCTCGAGCCAGCGCGTCGAGCTGACCTTGCGCCCCTTGGCGGTGCGGACCCGTTGCTTCGGGCCGGATGCCATTAGATTTGATAGCCGTCCCGCGCCATCAGCGAACGCAAGATGCCTTCGCGGATGCCGCGGTCGGCGACGCCGAGCGTCTCGGCCGGCCAGATGTCCATGATCGTCTCGAGGATCGCGCAGCCGGCGACCACCAGGTCGGCCCGCTCATTGCCGATGCAGGGAAAGGTGGCGCGCTCGTCATGGCTCATCCGCGACAGCGTCTCGCTGATCCCGCGCATCGCCACCGCCGGCATCTTCAGCCCGTCGACCGCGCGCCGGTCATAGCTCGGCAGCGCCAGATAAACGGAGGCGAGGGTGGTCACGGTGCCGCTCGTCCCCATCAGCCTGATGCCGTCGCGCTTGACCGGCAGCAGCTCGGAAAAACGGCGGAAGGCGTGGCGGACGCGCTCGCGCATCCGGCCATAGGCGGCGAGCCGTTCCTCGGCATTGGCGAAGGTGCGGCCCTCGCTCTCGGTCAGCGAATAGACGCCCCAGGGCGCGCTCCACCAGCATTTGATCCGGGGCTCGCCGTCGTCGGTGTCGATCAGCACCAGCTCGGTCGAGCCGCCGCCAATGTCGAAGATCAGGGCCGGCCCGTCGCCCGGCTCGAGCAGCCGGTGGCAGCCGAGCATGGCGAGCCGGGCCTCCTCCTCGGGCGAGATGATCTCGAGGCAGATGCCGGTCTCGCGGCGGACCCGGTCGACGAAATGGCGGCCGTTGACGGCGCGCCGGCACGCCTCGGTCGCGACCGAGCGGGCGAGGCTGACGTGGCGGCGCTTCAGTTTCTCGGCGCAGACCGACAGCGCGTTGACCGCCCGGTCCATCGCCGCCTCGCTGATCTTGCCGCTCGTCGCCATGCCCTCGCCGAGCCGGACGACGCGCGAGAAGGCGTCGACCACGGTGAAAGCGTCATCCGACGGGCGCGCGATCAGCAGCCGGCAATTGTTGGTGCCGAGGTCGATCGCGCCATAGGTATGGCGGCCGGGCCGACGCCGGTGCGACAGGCTGGGTGGGGCGTCTGGCGCCGCCTGGGCCGGATCGGGAGCCGGCGCTTGCTGAGCCGAGGCGGCTTGCTGCGGCATTTCCGATACTTCTCAATTCTGTTTTCGTTTCGGACGGCCGAAGCCGCCCATTGACTTGCCTCCCTTGTACCCAAAGCGAAGATTAGCGGCAAGAAGCCGCCCCGACGGCGTTGACAGGCCCCGCGCTCGAACCTATCTCGCGGCCCTTCCAGCGATTGCCCCGTCGTCTAAAGGTAAGACTACGGACTCTGACTCCGTCAATCGAGGTTCGAATCCTCGCGGGGCATCCAGCTTCGGCATGAAAGCGCTTGACCCTTCGCCCGCCTTTGGCGTCGATGGAATCCCATGGACGACATCCTCGCCGAAGTGCTGAAGGTGGTCGAGCCGCTGCGCGGCAGCGGCCGGGTCGCCGATTATATTCCGGCGCTCGCCCGGGTCGATCCGAGCCGGTTCGGAATCGCCTTCGCCGACGGCGACGGCCGCGTCTACGGCGCCGGCGATTGCGACCTGCCTTTCTCGATCCAGTCCATCTCCAAGGTGTTCACGCTCGCGCTCGCGCTCGACCGGGTCGGCGCCGGCCTGTGGGAGAAGGTCGGCCGCGAGCCGTCCGGCAGCGCGTTCAACTCGATCATCCAGCTCGAGAGCGAGCGCGGCATCCCGCGCAATCCGCTGATCAATCCCGGCGCGATGGTGGTTACCGACCAGCTGATCGGCAGCGGCACTGGCGCCGCGGCGATCGAGGCCCTGCTGACCATGTTGCGCGAGCAGGCGCGCGATGAGCGGATCGCGGTCGACGAGGAGGTTGCCGAATCGGAATCGCGCACCGGCTCCCGCAACCGCAGCCTCGCCTGGTTCATGAAAAGCTTCGGCGTGCTCGCCAACGACGTCGACACAGTGCTCGGCGCCTATTTCCGCCAATGCGCGGTCGCGATGAGCTGCCGCCAGCTTGCCCGCGCCGGCCTGTTCCTCGCCTTCGACGGCCGCGATCCGGAGACCGGCGCGGAGGTCACCGCCTGGCATCGGGCGCGCCGGATCAACAGCGTGATGATGCTGTGCGGCCATTATGACAATTCGGGCGAGTTCGCCTTCCGGGTCGGCCTGCCGGGCAAGAGCGGCGTCGGCGGCGGCATTCTAGCCATCGTCCCAGGCCACGGCGCGATCGCGGTCTGGTCGCCCGGCCTCAACCCGGCCGGGACCAGCGCCGTCGGCGCCGCCGCGCTCGAGGCGCTGGTCGAACGCACCCGCTGGTCGGTGTTCGTCTAAGTAAATTTACGCAGGCTTCGTCGCCGCAGACGGCATTTTCGTCGATTCCGTGCCGCGCTCGTCGAACTTTGAACGGCCGCCATCGCATTGCTGCGGCCTGGTTCGGACGACGCGCCTAACCGCCGGGCCAGCGGCAATCCCGCCGCCAACAAGATGAAGGGAACAGGAAATGACCGCCGATGCATTTCGGACCGTCTCCACCTGCGTTGCCGCGATGTTCGTGAGCATGATGCTGGTGGCGGCCGCGACCTCCACTTCGCTGATCGGTTAAGTGAGAGTGCGCCAAGACCCGGAGGCGGGGACCGGCAAGGCCTGACGATCAGGCCGCAACAGCCGGCCCCGTCGTCCGCGGACCTTCTTCCTGAATTTCAGTCCTGATCGAGCCCGAGCGCGGACCTGACCGCGCCAAGATAGCTGGGACCGACCTGAACCTCGGCTCCGTCCGCCAGCACCAGGCTCAACGAGCGGTTCGCCCGCTTCACCTCAGCCACCTTGTCCGGCCGCACGAAGGCCGAGCGATGCACCCGCAGCAAGGCGGATCCCGCCAGCCTTTCCTCCAGTGCCGACATCGTGATCCGAAGCAGATGGCTGCGCATCTCGGTGTGCAGCAGCACATAGTCGCGCGCCGCCTCGATCCAGTCGATCGTCTCGATCGGCACGCGCCTCTGGCCATGGCGCTCGGGCACCCAGAAGCCGTCGTCGCCGGGCGCCTGCGCGCCGCTCGACTTCAGCGCGGCCATCTCGGCCTCGAGCTGCTCGGCGCGCTCGGCCGTGTCGCGCAGCGCGCGCCGCCGGCGGGCGCGGTCGACCGCCTGGCGCAGCCGGTCGAACCGCACCGGCTTCAAGAGATAATCGGCCGCATCGACGTCGAAGGCGTCGGGCGCATAATGTTCGTGGGCGGTGACGAAGACGAGCTCGGGCCGCGGCTCGACGTCGATATGGGCGGCGGCGCTGAGCCCGTTCCGCTCGGGCATCTGGACGTCCATGATCACCAGGTCCGGCGTCAGCGCCCGTATCTGGTCGAGCGCCTCGTTGCCGTCATTGGCGTGGCCGACCACTTCGACCCCGTCGATCTCGCTGAAATAGGACCGGAGACGATCCAGCGCGAGCTGCTCATCGTCCACCAACAAGACGCGCATTTACTGAGCCCCTTTCCGGCGCAAGCATTCTGTCAGCAAGCGTCGCAAGTCAATTCGTCTGCTTGACTTCCGGGACGCGGATCGTGGCGACGAAGCGGTCGTCGATCTGCTCGGTGGTCAAGGTCGCGCGGGCGCCATAGACGGTTTCGAGCCGCCGCCGGACGTTGGCGAGGCCGACCCCGGCGCCCATCATGCCGCGCAGGTCGGACAGGCCGGTCGTCTCGACCGGGACATTGTTGGCGACGATGATCTCGAGCGCATTGTCCTCGACCGTGCCATGGATATCGATCCGGACCGGCACGCGGGACTTCGACACCGCGTGCTTGATCGCATTCTCGACCAGCGGCTGGACCAGGAAGCTCGGCACCAGCGCGCCGCACGCCTCGGGCGAGCATTGCACGTCGACGTCGAGCCGCTCGCCGAACCGCACGCTCTCGATCTCGAGATATTCCTCGGTCAGCGCCAGCTCCTCCTCGAGCGGCGTGAGGCCGGCCGGATCGGCATTGAGCGAGGTGCGCAGGAAGCTCGACAACCGGTCGGTCATCTCCTCCGCATCCTTGTTGCGCTTGGTGACGATCAGCGCCGAGATCGAGTTAAGCGAGTTGAACAGGAAATGCGGATTGAGCTGGTAGCGCAGCGCCGCGAGCTGGGCCTGCTGGGCGGCCGAATTGGCTTCCGCGATCCGGAGCTCCTGGCTCATCGCCGCCCGCCGCGTGTAATTGACGTGGAACAGGATCATGTTCACGCCGAAGATCAGGATATAGTTGAAGGTCGAGCTGTAGGCCCGGCTGAAATCGGTCGGGAGCTGCTGCCAGGCCTGGACCATATGGTCGCCGATCCAGCCCTGATAGATCAGGTCGAAGGCGGTGTTGGCGCCGGCCGCCGCGACGACGGCGAGCGCGCGCAGCGGAATCCGCAGCATCGTCGGCATGCCGAGCGTCACGCGCGACGCGACGAACATCCCCATTGCGAGCACGATCGAGACCAGCACCGTCGCCGAATCGAGCACGACGCCGACGAACGGCTCGCCGGCATGCCGCTCGATGATGATCGGCATGAAGACGAGCAGCACGAAGAACCATAGGGCAACGGTCGAGCGCAGGGCCTCGCCCCATCGCGCATGGCTTTGCATCGATGGCATGAAATGCGCGACCTTCCCCCGTTCGACGAGGCAATCCTGCCTCAACAATGGCAGAGTGTCACGGGCGATCGTGCTCAACGCGGGCTCCAGGGCGAATCGGTTGCCAATCAGTTGCCGTGTGCAACGATTCGCTCAAAGCCCGGTCAGACGAAAATGTCGCCCAGTGCGACGAAACCGCCGTTTTGCGCACCGATACGTAAAACTACGTACAGCTCCGATTCAGGGTGTGCGGACGAGCCGGCCTGCCTGCATCACCAGTCGGACGCGCCGGACCGCGGCCAGCTCGCGGGTCGGGTCGCCCTCGACCGCGACCAGGTCGGCGAGCAGGCCGGCGCGGACCGTGCCGATCCGGTCCTGCAGCCGCAGCAGCCGCGCATTGACCGAGGTCGCCGCGATCAGCACCGCCGCGGGCTGCATGCCGTAATCGGCCATCAGCTCCATTTCGCGCGCATTGTCGCCATGGGCGTAGACGCCCGCATCGCCGCCCATGCAGATCGTCACGCCCGCCTGCAGCGCCGCGGCGAAGCTGGCGCGATGGGCGCGCAGCGAGTCCGGCTCGGGGCTGCGGCCGTCCCAGCCGCGATAGCGCGCGACCGCTTCTGAAGCCGCGAGCGTCGGGCATAGGGCTACGCCGCGCGAACGCATCAGGCGGAAGATCTCCGGTGTGCCGTCATAGCCATGCTCGATCGTGTCGACGCCGGCGAGGATCGCCCGCCGCATGCCTTCGGCCGACGAGGCATGGGCCGCGACGCTGCGGCCGGCGGCGTGGGCGACCTCGGTCGCGGCCCGCATCTCTTCGACCGTGAAGGTGGGCCGGCTCTCCTCGCCTGGACGCCAGCGATAGTCGGCATAGAATTT
>JAYRLF010000581.1:0-1708 GCA_041905385.1 Allosphingosinicella sp. | reverse complement strand
CGGGCAGGTCGACCGGCGCGCCGCCATAGCGGAACTGGCGCAGGGCGTGGCCGAGCTCGGCCAGCCGCCGCTCGTCGTCGGGACTGCGCTGCGGTTTCTGGAAGATGCTGAAATATTCCGCGATCAGGTCCTCGACCTCGGGATTGCGGTCGGTCGTCATGCCGAACACGAAGCCGGTCAATATGTCCTGGCTTGGCAGGCCGAACGGGTCGCCGATCCCGGCGAGCTGGGTCACCTGCCGGTTGACCGGATCGCGCTCGAGCACGATCAGCTCGCTGCCGCGCAGCGCCCCGGCGAGCAGGGGCGAATGCGACGTCGCGATCACCTGGGTGTTCGGGAAATAGCTGCGGGTCAGCTTGACCAGCCGGCGCTGCCAATCGGGATGGAGATGGGCGTCGACCTCGTCGATGATCACGATCGCCGGCTCCTCATTCGCCTTGTCCGACATCTCGCAGATCGTGAACAGCCGCTGCACCAGCAGGCCGACCCAGTTGAAGATCGACGCCATGCCCTGGCTCAGATCGTCGAACGGCACCTCGCCTTCCGGCGTCTTCACCCGGATGATGAAATCGTCGCTCAGCGGCGCCAGCGCGTCGATCTGCCCGGGCACGAGATCGCGGATGTTGCTGTCGATCAGGTCGCGCATCAGGATCGCGCGCGCATTGCCGTCCTTGGCCTTGGTCAGCGTGTTGACCAGCCATTGCTTGAAATCGGCCAGCCGGTCGTCGACCTCGCCGCCGATCAGGGCGATCAGGTCGCCGGGATCGGGATCGCGCAGGTCGGCATTGGCGGTCGGCCCGGACGGCTCCGCCGATCGCGCGCCGCGCAGCGCCGGAAAGCCGAGCGCCAGCGCGTTGCCGCTGCCGACCGGCGTCTGCTGCAGGCTGGTGACGATGACCGAGGACCGGTCCCGCGTCAGCCGCGTCTTCAATATCTGGTCGCCGAGCTGGACCTCGATCAGCCCTTCGGACGCGCCGGTGCGCAGCAGCCGCCGCCCGGCCGCGAGCGCCGCCGGATGGTCGCCGGCGAGGACCAAAGCGATCGCCCGCAGGATGCTCGATTTGCCGACGCCGTTGCCGCCGAAGATCACCGTCCACGGCGCCGACGACGGGTCGCCGGCCGATTCCAGCACCAGCTCGAGCCGTTCGAACGGACCGATCGATTCCAGCCGCACCCGGCTGATCCGCGCCGGCGACAGATAGAAGCGCGAGACGCCGTCATTGGTGCTCTGCGCCGCCAGCGCGCGCCGGACCGCGCCGCGCAGGTCGCGCGCGAATTCGAGCAGGATCGGCCGTCCCGGCGCCGGCTCGTGGCTGATCAGCTGGATGCCGTAGCGGCTGAGGCTCGCCTGGCGCACCTCATTGGCCGGATCGCTCGGCACCAGCACGAAATGGCGCAGGCTCGGGCTCTCGAGCTCGGGCGAGATGGCGTGGAAGAACTGCTCGAGCGTGTCGATGTCGACGCCCAGGAACAGGAAGCTGTTCGAATGGATCAGCCCGGCCAGCGCGCGCTGGAACTCGGGGTAACGCTGCATCAGTCGGCGCATCTCGTCCATCGTGAAGGCCGCGGTCTGCGGCGAATGGACGAGGTCGCCGAGCGGCTTGAACAGCAGCCGCTCGCCGGCGCGCGACGATGCGGCGAGATCGAGCGCGTCGGACAGGGTCACGCCGCGCATCGGCCCCGGGTCGCGCGGCGCCTTGGCGATGAA
>JAYRLF010000580.1:0-1709 GCA_041905385.1 Allosphingosinicella sp. | reverse complement strand
AGCCGGGCGATCCGCAGCTCGGCGCGGCGGACCGCGGTGGCGGCATTGGCGCGCTGGCCTTCGATCTCGGCGGCGCTGCGTTCGAGTCCGCGCAGGCGGGTCATGGTCGCATAGCCGCGCCGGACGAGGCCGCGGATCGCCCCGAGCTCGTCGTTGAGCAAGGCGAGCTGTCGCTCGGCGCTGATCCGTTGCGCCTCGGCGGTCTCGCGCTCGGTCTCGGCGAGGATCCGGTCGGCGCCGAGCACCTCGCGGCGGCGCGCGAAGATGCGCTGCTGGCTCGCCATCGCCGCGCCGGCGGCCGGATCGCCGGCGCGGCGGGTGAGATCGGCGGGGAAGGCGATCCGTTCGGCGCCGTCGCGTTCGGCGATCAGCCGCGCCTGCAGCGCCCGCAGCGCGTCGCGGCGCGCCTGCGCCTGTTGCGCGGCGGCGGCGGAGCGGACGCCGTTGAGCCGCACCAAGGGCTGGCCGGCCTCGACGCGCTGGCCCTCGCCGACCAGCAATTGCGCGACGACGCCGCCGGCCGGCGGCTGGATCAGGATCCGAGTTCCGGCCGTGGTCAGCTCGCCCTGGGCGACGGCGGCGCCCGAGATCGGCGCGACCAGGGCGAACAGCAGCAGCAGGCCGAGGAACCCGCCGGCCGCGATCAGGCCGACCTTGATGATCCGGCTGGCATCGTCGAGCTGGCGCGGCGGCGCGGCCGGGCGGTCGGCGAACAGGTCGAAATGGGGGAGGGGGCGTCCGGGGCCGCCGATCGAGAGGAAGTCGAGCTTCATTTCAGTTCCTCCCCATCGCAGATGGGGAGGGGGACCAGCCGCAGGCTGGTGGAGGGGTAGATCTTAGTCCCAGCCTCGGCCGAAACATTACCCCTCCACCATGCTTCGCATGGTCCCCCTCCCCGAGCGAGCTCGGGGAGGAGCTGGGGCGCCACACCCTCATGCCACCGGCTCCTCGGCGACCTGGCGGATGATCTCCTTACGCACCTGCTTGAAGATCTCGATGCGCGGCCCGTCGAGCTGGAGGATGCCGCGGTTGAGCACCACCACCCGGTCGACCTGGGCGATCGGATTGAGGCGGTGCGCGATCAGGACGATGGTGGCGCCTTCGCGCTTCAGCTGGCGCAGCGCCCTGGCGAGCGCCTGCTCGCCGTCCGCGTCGAGATGGGCGTTGGGCTCGTCGAGCACGATCAGCTTCGGGCTGCCGAACAGGGCGCGGGCGAGGCCGATGCGCTGGCGCTGGCCGCCGGAGAGACCCGAGCCGCCCTCGTCGACCGAGGTCTCATAGCCGTCCGGCAGCTCGAGGATCATGTCGTGGACGTTGGCGCGGATCGCCGCCTCGATCACCGCTTCGTCGTCGCATTCGGAGAAGCGGCAGATATTGTCGCGCAAGGTGCCCGGAAACAGCCCGACCGACTGCGGGAGGTAGCCGACATTGCGGGCCAGCATCGGCCGCGACCAATGCCGTCCTTCGACGCCGCCGATCGCGACCCGGCCGGCGGTCGGCAGCGCGGCGCCGACGATCAGCCGGGCGAGGCAGGACTTGCCGGCGCCGCTCGGCCCGACGATGCCGATCGCCTCGCCGGCCTCGATGCGCAGATCGACCTCGCGCAGCGCCGGCCGGCGCGCGCCGGACGGGGTGAAGCTGACCCGGTCGATCGCCACGTCGATATGCTCGAACGGCGGCTCCACCTTCTTGCGGCGCACCGGCGCCTC
>JAYRLF010000156.1:3169-8957 GCA_041905385.1 Allosphingosinicella sp. | reverse complement strand
CGGCGCCGAAAGCCCCTCCACCAACCTCCGCTATCGCTCCGGTCGGTCCCCCTCCCCATGAGCTTCGCTCACAGGGAGGATAGTTTAGCCTTCCGCCTCCAGCTTCTTCATCGCGCTTTCCCATTGGCCCATCTGGGCGCGGGCGTCCTGGACGAAGCGGGAGCGCTTGATGCCCCAGAGGAAGGCGCCGCCGACGAGGCGGCCGACCGGGCCGACCGGGCGGCGGAACTGGAGCAGGAGGACGGCGCGCAGCTCGCCGCTGTCGTTCCACACCTCGTGGTGGAAGGTGTCGTCGAAGACCAAAGTCTTGCCTTCCTCCCAATGGACGATCTCATTGTCGACCTGCATCCGGCAGGCGGCCCGCGCGCGCGGCACGATCAGGCCGAGATGGGCGGTCAAGATCGCCTTGGTGACGCCGCGGTGGCGCGGGATGTGGGTGCCGGGCTCGAGGATGGAGAAAAAGGCGCTGTTCAAACCCGGGATGCGCGAGACCAGATCGGCGGTCACCGGGCAGCGCCGGATATTGTCCTCCACCTCATAGCCATAGCCCTTGAGGAAGAAGGACTTCCATTTGCCCGGCGGCGCGATCCGACGATGGTCGGGCGAGATGCTGGCGAGGGGTGGGATCGCCGCGCGCAGGTCGAGGATCGCCTTCAGCTCCGCCTTGATCTCCTCGGCATGGGCCTCGAGCGGGGCGATCCAGGGAAAGAGCGCCGGATCGTAGAGCGGCTGGTCGCCGACATAAGAGGAGCGCGCGACGACCGCACTGACCCGGTGCCGCATCTTCTTGCCAAGCCTGAAGATCGGCGACGGCACGGTCGCATGCGCGGCGCGCGGCGCGCTAGTCCAGTCCAGTGAGGTCATCAGCCTCCTCCCGTTCGCGCGACACTATGTTCGCGCAAATGAACCGCGGCTGGCTTGGCTCCGCTGGCCGTCCCGGCCGGGGCGGCAAACGGGACGAGCTGCGCCGTTCGCCTTGCGGCGGCAGTGCCGCCCGGTTGAGGCGATTTCGTGGCGGGAAGGTGTTTTTAGGCGTCGCGCTCGGTGAGGCGCTGGAGGCTGTTGATCGCGCTCTGGAGGCGGTCGTCGGTCGCCGACGGGAAGACCTGGGGCGCGTCCGGCGTGCTTGGCGCGGGCCGGGCGCGGCGCTCGAGCCCGCGCTCGAGGCGGGCCATCAGCTCGGTCAGGCTTTCAGGCCTGGCAGGCTCCACCGCAGGCGCCGTGGCGGCGGCCGGCTCGACGGGGACCGAGAAAATCGACTCGGCCTGACGAGGAGCCGCGACGCTCGACGCCGGCTCGGGTTCGACCGGTTCGGGCACGACCGGCTCCGACCTGCGGACCGAAAGCGGCGGGGCCGGCTCGCCGAGCTCGCGGATCGCCGACAGCGGCACGCGCGCCGGCGCGTCGGGATGGGCGTCGCGCTTGCGCAGGCGCGGCTTCGGATCGGCGGCGAGGGTCGGCCGGGCCGGCGAGACGGCGAAGCGATCGAGCCAGCGCAGCAGCAGGAAGGCGGCGGCGAAGACGGTGATCGAGCCGGCCGCGGCGACGGCGATCCGCGCAGTCGTGCCGAGCGGCGGCTGGGCCGCCTCGAGCAGATTGGGCAGGCCGCTGGCGCCGACCAGCTCGGCCAGCACGTCGGCGGGAATGGCGAAGGCGGCGAAGGCGACGGCGAGGCCGGCCAGGGCGGCGACCGGAAGATCGAGCGCGTTGCGCTCGCTGCGGAGCGCGGAAAAGGGTCTTGAAGCCATTACAGGGCCTTGCCGATCAGTCTTTGGTAAACAGGGGCATAAACCGAAATGTTTGACGCCCAGTTACGCTCGCGCTCGACAAAAGCGCGGGCGGTGTCGCGGCGCGCGTCCCACTGGGCGCGGCGGTCGAACAGGTCGGCGAGCGCGGCGGCGAGCGCGGCGGGGTCGCCGGCGCGGAACAGGCTGCCGGTGACGTCGTCCTCGATCAGCTCGCGATGGCCGCCGACGTCCGAGGCCGCGACCAGCTTGCGCTGGGCCATCGCCTCGAGCGGCTTGAGCGGCGTGACCAGCTCGGTCAGGCGCATCGCCTTCCGCGGATAAGCGAGGATGTCGACGACCGAATAATAACGTTCGACCTCCTCGTGCGGGACGCGGCCGACGAAGCGGATCCGGTCGGCGACCGGAGAGGCCGCGGCCTGGGCGCGCAGGGCCGCGTCCATCGGGCCGCCGCCGACCAGCAGCAATTGCGCGGCCGGGCGCCGCGCGACCAGGGCCGGCATCGCCGCGATCAGATCGTCGAGCCCCTCATAATCGTAGAAGGAGCCGATGAAGCCGACCACGTCCGCACCGTTGAGGCCGAGGCTCTCGGCAAAGGCGGTGTCGGGCGCGGGCGGATTGCCGAACAGGGCCATGTCGACCCCGTTCGGCGAGACGATGATCTTGTCCGCCGGGATGCCGCGCGCGATCAGGTCGGTGCGCAGCCCCTGGCAGATCACCGCCACCGCATCCGCCTTGCGGGCGACATGGGTCTCGAGCAATTTCGTCAGATGGTAGCGCGGCGAGCCCTCGCGGCCGGTGCCGTTGCCGACCGCCGCATCCTCCCAGAAGGCGCGGATCTCGTAGAGCAGGGGAATCGCATGGCGGCGCGCGACCGGCAAGGCGGCGAGCGCGGTCAGCACCGGCGAATGGGCGTGGAGCTGGTCGGGCCGCCATTCGCGCACCAGCGCGTCGAGCCGGGCGCTGGTCGCGCGGATCTCGCGCCATTCGGCGATCGGCGACGGCCCGGCCGGCGGCGCCGGCGTGCGATGGAAGGTGATGCCGTCGACGATCTCGGTCTCGGCCGAATGAAGGTCGGCCGATCCCTGCCGCTGGCGCGGGCCGGTCAGGCAGGCGACCTCCCAGCCCTTCTCGAGCTGCGCCTTGACGATGGCGCGCGTCCGGAAGGTGTAGCCGCTCTGGAGCGGCAGGCTGTGGTCGAGGACGTGCAGGATCCGCATGCGGGGCCGCTATGCCACGGCAAGCTTAACGCGGCGTCAACTGCGGCCGGTTATGACGCGCCCAGGAGGTGCCGGGCCGATGATCGACTTGTTCTCGCTCGGCTTGAGCCACGGGCTGATGCTGCTCGCCGCCTGGCGGCTGCTGTCGCGCCCGGACCTGGAGGACGACAAGGCCGATCCGACGGCCAAGAGCGGCATCGCCGCCGGCTGGGCGAATGTGCGGGGTCGGACCGGTGCGTGACCTCGCCTTCGTCGCTTTCCTCGGCGCCCTCTTCCTGCTCGCGTTCAAGCGGCCGTTCCTGTTCACTCTGGCTTATGCCTATATCGACACGGTCTCGCCGCAGCGCCTGTCCTATTTCCTGCTGAACTCGATCCCGATCTCGCAGATCGCCGCGGCGGCCGCGATCGGCTCCTGGCTGCTGCTCGACGACAAGCGCCATTTCACGATCACGCCGCGGCAATGGCTGATGCTGTTCCTGCTGGCCTATTGCGGCGCGACCACCGCTTATGCCGACTTCCCGATCGAGGCCTATGACAAATGGGACTGGGCGTGGAAGGCGCTCGCCTTCGGCATCTTCCTGCCGTGGATCTTGCGCACCCGCCTCAGGATCGAGGCGCTGCTGCTGTTCATGGTGCTGTCGCTGTCGACGATCGTCGTCGTCGGCGGGATCAAGACGGCGTTGTCGGGCGGCGGCTATGGCGCGCTCAACCTGATGGTCGACAACAATAGCGGGCTCTACGAGGGCAGCATCCTGTCGACCTTCGCGATCGCGACCATCCCGCTGATCCTCTGGTTCATGCGCTTCGGCACGATCTTCCCGGCCGCCGCCCTGCCCGCGACCGCGCCCGGCGCCGCCCGGCGCCGCTTCAGCTTCGATCATCCGATGCTGGTCAAGCTCTATGGCGCTGCCCTGATCTTCGCCTGCCTGCTGATCCCGATCGGCACCGAGGCGCGCACCGGACTGGTCTGCATCGGCCTGCTCGGCCTGCTCACCCTGCGCGACGTCAAACGGCGCATGCTCTACATCGCCGGCGCCGGCCTCATTGGCCTCGCCGCCGTCCCCTTCCTGCCGCAGAGCTTCACCAACCGGATGGAGACGATCCAGGGCTATCAGTCCGACGAATCCGCCGGTACCCGGCTCGCCGTCTGGGGCTGGACGCTCCAGTTCGTGCAAGGCCGGCCGTTCGGCGGCGGCTTCGAAGCCTATCGCCAGAACCGGATCCAGGTGCAGACGGTCGACGCCCAGACCAGCGGCGAATTCTCGATGGTCGCGACCCGGACCCAGGCCGATCAGGGCCGCGCCTGGCACAGCGCCTATTTCGAGATGCTGGGCGAGCAGGGCTGGCCTGGCCTGCTGCTGTTCCTGCTGATCCACGGCACCGGGATCGTCCGCATGGAGCTGATCCGCCGCCGCTACCGAAGCGCGGCGGAGGGCGACGAATGGATCGCGCCGCTCGCGACCGCGCTCCAGCATTTCCAAATCATCTATCTGCTCGGCGCGGCGTTCGTCGCGGTCGCCTTCCAGCCCTTCATCTGGATGGCGATCGGCACCCAGATCGGCTTCGACGCCTGGCTCCGCCGGCGCGAGCGCGAGCAGGCGCGCAGGCCGTTCCGGGCGGAGGCCGCGGTGCAAGCCGCCTGAGGACCGCGCTGCAAAAGCCATCCTTTTGTTTCACGCGAAGACGCGAAGGCGCGAAGGGTAGCCGGCGCGAAGCGCAGCATGATCCATGTCCAGGCCACGACCTGCATCGACGAATGTTCGTGCCTGAGGAGGACACTGCTTCGCGTCTTCGCGTGCACAAATTGCGGCCTATGGCCGCGAACTTGACCCAAGCGGAACGAAAAAGGCGGCGGGCGCATTGAGCGCGCTCATGACCGAGCCGACCCGCCTCAAATATGTCGACGACACGACGCCCGGGATCAGCCGCAAAAGGCGCGGGCGCTATTGGCAATATTTCGGACCGGACGGGAAAAGGATCACCGACCGCGACGAGATCGACCGGCTCAACGCGATCGGTATGCCGCCGGCTTATGAGCGGGTCTGGCTCTGCCCCGACCCGAACGGCCACATCCAGGGCATCGGCTATGATGCGCGCGGGCGGCGGCAATATCGCTATCATCCCGATTTCCGGGCCCGGCGCGACAGCCGCAAATATGAGCGGCTGGCGTCGTTCGGCGGCAAGCTGGCGGCGCTGCGCAAGCGCGTCGCGGCGGACATGGCCGGCGATCCGACCAGCTGCGAGGCGGTGATCGCCGCCGTCGTGCGGCTGATCGACACGACCTACATGCGGGTCGGCAACGAGGAATATGCGAAGTCGAACAAGAGCTTCGGCGCGACCACCCTGCGCAACCGCCATGCCAGCGTGACCGGCCACAAGTTGCGGATCTGCTTCGCCGGCAAGCATGGCATCAAGCGGACCGTGACGGTCACGGATCGCCGGCTCGCCCGGATCGCGAGACGGACCCAGGAGCTGCCGGGACAGCATCTGTTCGAATATCTGTGCGAGGACGGCAGCGCGCGCCCGGTCGGATCGGGCGACGTCAACGACTATGTCCGCGAGGCGATGGGCGAGGAGTTCACCGCCAAGGACTTCCGCACCTGGGGCGCCAGCGTGATCGCGTTCGAGGAAATGGTCCGGCGCGCCCGCGAGAAGGGCAAGGTCCATCTCGGCAGCGCGATCGAACCGGTCGCCGAGGCGCTCGGCAACACCGTCGCCATCAGCCGCAAATCCTATGTCCACCCGGCCCTGATCGAGGCTGCCGCCGAAGCCGAACGGCTCGCCGAAACCGAGCTGCCGCGAGCGGGCAAATATCTGAGCGCT
>JAYRLF010000156.1:0-3159 GCA_041905385.1 Allosphingosinicella sp. | reverse complement strand
ATTCCTGGGAAAGGTGGCCAAGCAGAGCCGCCGCCGGGCCGCCGCCTAGCCCGCGCCTTTTCCGACGATTATGGAAGTGCAATGAATCTATCCGAACAGGTCTCGACGCTCTCTACCGACTTCACCCTCTGGTTGCGCAACAACAGCTTCGACGTTCTGCTCGCGCTCGCGATCGGCACCGGAATCGTGTTTGCGCTGCTCGCGCTTCGCGGTCTCAGCTGCAAGCTGCTCGAGCGGTCGGATGGCACGGCCGTGCACTGGCGAACGATCTTCGCCCGCGTCATAGCGCGCACGCACATCGGCTTCATGCTGGTCCTCGCGGCGGAGCTCGTGACCCGCTTCGCCACCCCGCCACAGTCCGTGACCATGGTGATCGAAACCCTGTTCATCATCGCCAGCGCCTTCCAGGCGGCGCTCTGGGCGCGCGAGCTGGTCGTGGGCTATGTCGAATATAAGGTCGGCGGCGACGACTCCCATTCGACGCTTGGATCGGCGGTCGGGATCATCCGGCTTCTGGTGAGCGTCACCCTGTTCGCGATCGCGATCATCGTCATTCTCGACAATCTCGGCGTAAACGTGACCGGCCTGGTCGCCGGACTCGGCATCGGCGGCATCGCGATCGGCCTCGCAGCCAAGGGCATTTTCGACGACCTGTTCTCCGCATTGTCGATCATCTTCGACAAGCCCTTTCGCCGCGGCGAAACAGTTCGTTTCGACCAGACGACGGCGACCGTCGAAGAGATCGGCCTCAAGAGCACACGGCTGCGCTCGGTCAGCGGTGAGGAGGTCGTCATCTCCAACACCAATCTTCTCAACAAGGAGCTGCGCAATTTCGCCCGGCTCGGCCACCGCCGCATCACCCAGCCGTTCGGGATCGTCTACCAGACCGATCCATCGGTGTGCGCGGGCATACCCGACATCGTCAAAGCGATCGTCGAAGCGCGCGAGAAATGCGTGTTCGTCCGCTGCGGCATGATCGCGTTCGGACCATCGAGTCTCGACTATGAGCTTCAATATGACGTCATGTCGACCGAATGGCAGGATGTGTTCGAGGCTCGGCACGCGATCCTGATCGCGATCCTCGAGCGGTTCAACCGCGACGCGATCGAGTTCGCCTACCCGACCACGACCAACTTTACGGCCGGACCGGACGGAAAGATGGTCATGCCATATCCGCCGGGGCTGGAATCCGTGATCATCGATCCGACCCCAGACGACGACTCTCCTGGTCGGGAAAGCAAGGAATCGGCTCCGCCACAGCGCTAGGTGGGGCAGGACCGCCGCGGCGAAGCCGATCCCGAACGGATCAGGCGGCGGCCGCCTGCCGCTGTGCCGCGAGCATCGCCATCCAGTTGGGGATGGTGATCGCGTCGACATATTCGCGCTGCATCTCGTCGGTCAGCACCTCGATCATCTGGCAGCCCTCGACGAAGATCTCGATCACGCCGAACGCGCCGCCGCGTTTGCGATACTTGGCCGGCCAGCCTTCGCGCTTGGCGATCGTGAACACCTCGAAATCGTTGAGCTGGGTGCCCATCGCGAAATGGGTCGCATTGTGGCGGCGCTGCTGGCCGCGAATGCCGGTCGCGTCATTGTCGCCGAGCACGGGGTGGATCTCGGTGCCGCGCGGGTAGATCTCGACGATCGTGCCGCGCTCGTCGCCCGACAAGGCGACCCAGCTGCCGTCGGTGACCGACGGGAAGGGCGCGGCGGCGCCGCACCAGAGCTCGGCCAGGACCTCGGCCACGCGACGGGGATCGTCCGCCTCGATCGAAACGTGAAACAGCATCAACGCACTCCGTGAAAATGGTTTGATCGACGCGCCAGGACAGGGGGGCAAATGCCGGCGCGTCGATCAGGATTTCGTCCTAGGCCGGAGATTGCGCGAAGCAGAGCGCGGCGCGACCAAGGGTCGGTGCGGGGCGACGAGGCTGGCGCGGCGCGACGAAGCTGTTCGGTCGCACGACGAAACTTGGTTGCGAGGATGCTCCCCTCCCTGCACGCAGGGAGGTGCTGATCTCAGCCCACTCGAACCTTCCCGTCTAGAACCCGACATCCTCGAGGCTGAGCAAAGTCGCGTTGCCGCCGGCGCTGGTGGTATCGGTACTCGTCACCCGCTCGGCGCAGAAGCGGGGCAGATAATGGGGGCCGCCGGCCTTGGGGCCAGTACCGGACTGGCCCTCGCCGCCGAACGGCTGCGACCCGACGATCGCGCCGATCATCGAGCGGTTGACGTAGAGATTGCCGACCGTGCCGGTCTCCTCGACCGTCTCGGCGGCGCGGGCGATGCGGCTGTGCAGGCCCATGGTGAGGCCGAAGCCACTCGAATTGACCCGCCGCACCGTCTCGGCGAGCGCGCCGCCCTTCCAGGTCGTGACGTGGAGCAAGGGGCCGAACCACTCGCGCCGGAGATCCTCGATCGCGTCGAGGCGGATCAGCGTCGGCGGCACGAACAGGCCCTCGGCCGGAACCGGAATCGTCTTCAGCCAGCGGTCCTTCATCGCCGCGCGATGGCCCATCAACTTGTCGTAGCTGGGCTGATCGATCACCGGGCCGACATCGGTGCGCGGATCGGCCGGATTGCCGACGATCAGCGAATCCATCGCGCCCGACAGCATCTCGAGGGTCCGTTCGGCGACGTCCTCCTGGAGCACGAGCAGGCGCAGCGCCGAGCAGCGCTGGCCGGCCGAGCGGAAGGCCGAGGTGACGACGTCCTGGACGACCTGCTCGGGCAAGGCAGTCGAATCGACGATCATCGCGTTGATGCCGCCGGTCTCGGCGATCAGCGGGATGATCGGCCGGTCGTCGTCGGCGATCAGGGTGCGGGCGATCCGCTTCGCAGTCGCGGTCGAGCCGGTGAAGGCGACACCGGCGATCCGGACATCCTCCATCAGCGCCTGGCCCATTTCCGGCCGGCCGACGGCGAGCACCAGGGCCTCCTCGGGGATGCCGGCGCTGTGGGCGAGACCGACCGCATAAGCGGCGATCTCGGGCGTCTGCGAGGCGGGCTTGGCGACGACGCTGTTGCCGGCGGCGAGCGCGGCCGAGACCTGGCCGAGGAAGATGGCGAGCGGGAAGTTCCACGGCGCGATGCAGACCCAGACGCCGCGGCCTTCCATCCGCAGCACGTTGCGCTCGCCGGTCGGCCCCGGCAGCTCG